>PLDP01000077.1 GCA_003136795.1 Actinomycetota bacterium | reverse complement strand
CCGCTGATCAAGCAGCAAGCTGCTCGGCCACGGACACGGCGGCGGGCCGAAGGGGCCTCGGCGGGTGCTTGACGGCGGCGACTCCGAGCGCCGTCATGCAGAGGGCGCTCCCTCCGCCGACGTAGAACGCGAGCTGGGTGCCGCCGTGATCGCACATGTAACCGACGAGCAGCGCACCGAACGGCGCGAGCCCGTTCCAGGCGTAGTAGTAGAGCCCGAGCACCCGGCCGCGGATGTAGTCGGCGCTCGCCAGCTGGATCGCCGTGTTCGAGGTCGCTGAGTAGCTCGTGAAGAAGACGCCGCAGATGAAGAGCAGCGTGCCGGCGAGCGCCGTCGTGTGCAGCGGCGCCAGCACGAGCTCGCAGACGCCGAAGCCGGCGGCGCCCGCGAACATGACGCGCCAGCGCGCATTCGCCATCATCGCCGCAGAGAGCGCGCCGAGGAGCGCGCCCGCGCCGAAGCATGCGGAGATGATCCCGAAGGTGCCCGGCCCCGCGTCGAGCGTGTTCTTCGCGAGCAGGGGCAGGATGATGTTGAAGTTGAAGCAGACGGACGAGAACACGACCATCATCGCGAGGATCACGAGCACGGTCCGGTTGCGGCGCGCGTACGCGAAGCCCTCGCGCGTGCCGCGCCAGATCGTCGGGTGGCGGCGGTCGAGGAGCGGGTACAGCTCGGACTTGCGCATCGCGAGCAGCCCCGCGAGCACGGCTACGAAGCTGACCGTGTTGATCGCAAACGCCCAGCCGGAGCCCCACGCGGCGATGATGATGCCGGCCAGCGCAGGCCCGAAGATGCGCGCGGTGTTGAAGAGGCTCGAGTTGAGCGCGATCGCATTCGGGAGCTCGTCGCGCCCGACCATCTGGAACGTCAGGTTCTGGCGCGCCGGAGCGTCGAAGACGAGCGCCGTGCCGGTCAGGGCGGCGATCGCGTAGACCTCCCACAGCTGCACGTGGCCGAGCAGCGTGATCGCGGCGAGCACTCCGGAGAAGAACATCTGCACGGACTGCGTCACGATCACCGTGCGTCGGTTGTCGAAGCGGTCGGTCACCACGCCGGCCAGCAGGCCGAGCACCGTGAACGGCCCGAAGCGGCAGATCGAGAGCAGGCCGACGGCGAGGCCACGCGAGTGCGGCGCAAGTTGCACGACGAGCCACGCCAGCGCGATGTTCTGCATCCACGTGCCCGCCACCGACGTCAGCTGGCCGGCGAAGAACAGGCGGTAGTTGCGATGTCGCCTCAGCGAGGCGAACGTGCGACGAGAAGCCAGGCGGAACAGGCTCACTCGTCGCCCAGCAGCTTCTCCAGCGCGTCGATCGATCCTTCGATGCTCTCCCGCTCGTCGGGCTTGAGGCGCTCCAGGCGCTCGACGAGCCAGGCGGTCCGCTTCTTGCGCACCGACTTCAGCACCTTGTGGCCCTCGGGCGTCAGCGAGAGCCCGATGCGGCGGCGATCGGAGGCCCGGTTGCGCTCGATCAGCTTCGCCGCCTCCAGGCGGACGAGCTGGCCGGACATGCCCGGCGCCGAGACGCGCTCGCGCTCGGCGAGCTCGCTGGCCGTGATGCCCGGGTTGTTCCCGATCGCCGCGAGGAGCGAGACCTGGCCGCCGGTGACTCCGAGCGAGTGGATCTCCCGCCGCAGCTCGCGCGCGAGGCGAAGCAGGACGGGCCGGAGCCTGCCGGCGATGGTCATCGGATCGTTAACCACGCGAATCATTAACTTCATTAACGATCATAGCTAAAACTGCCAGGCACCGTCGGCCACGAGCGCCACCCGCCGGCCCGACTGCGTGACGCCGAACGCGTTGAGGGCGTCCGTCCCGATCATCACGTCGATGTGCGTCTTCGACCGGTTGACGCCGTAGCGCTTCCGGCCGATCGGGACCGTGCGCGTCTTCGCGAAGCCCGAGCCGAATGCCATGTGCGCGGCTGCGTTCTCGTCGAGCAGGCCGTTGTAGTAGATGCGGCCCGTCTGGCCGATCCGCGACGACGCGTCGACGAGCGCGATCTCGCCGAGCCGGTCGGCGTTCGGCGTCGCCGCGAAGTACCGCGCGAGCCAGTCGCGGTCGGCCTCGCGCTTGGCCTTCAGCCGCACGAGCTTGCCGCCGCGGAACTCGCCCGCGAGGCCCTCGATCACGCGGCCGCCGAAGCTGCGCGGCCGCGAGCAGCGGAACGTCCCCTCGGTCGCGGCGGCGTCGGGCGAGATGAAGCACTCCTCGGTCGGGACGTTCATCGCGATCTTGCGGCCCCAGTGGTCCTGCTCGCCGCCGCCGCGCCACATCGAGAACGGCGCGATCCGAAGGCGCAGGTCGGTGCCGTCGTCGAGGACGTGCACCTCCTTCAGGTCGAGCTTTGTCAGCCGCGCGGCGCGACGGCGCAGGGCGGCGAGGTGCTGCGTCCATCCCTTGTGCCCCGGCGGGTCGTCGGGCCCGAGGCGGCAGAACCAGAGGAGCTCCTGCGCGAGCTTGCGCTTCGCCTTCGCCGCGTCGAGGCCGGGGAAGACGCGCGTGGCCCAGGCGTCGGTCGGCCAGGCGCAGATCGTTCCGCGCAGGCGGGCCTCGCGGCGGATCCGCGCGACGTAGCGGTTGCGGCCGCCGCTGTCGGCGGCGACGCGCTCGGGTGAGAGGTCGGCGACGACGTCGAGCTCGAACTCGCCCATCACCTGGACGATCGCGACGGTCTCCTCGCCGAACGCCCGCCACTGGGCCGCCTTCCACGGCGCCGGGTGGCCGAGCGCGGCCTTCGACGCGTGCTGGATCCTCGCGGCGTAGACGCGGTTGTCCTCGTATGCGACGTCGACGGCGAGCGCCCCGGCGCGGTAGGCGGCCTCGGTGATCGCCACCGCGAGCTCGCGGTGGCCGATGTTGACCATCTGCAGCAGCGTGTCGCCGCGGCGGAAGGCGATGCAGCCGCGCACGATCATCTCCGCGTAGCGCCGGAGCTCGTCCGGCTTCATGGGCCCGCTCGGCATCTGGGCGGACCGTAATGGGTACGGTCACTGCATGCCGAATCCGCTGGACTCCTTGAAGGCTCTCGGCGACCAGGTGCGGGCGCAGATCGGGGAGGAGCTCGCGATCGACGCGCTCCGCCGCCAGGAGCCGGTGCGCCCGCTGGAGGAACTGCTCGCCGAGCTCGACGCATTGCCGGGCCTCGAGTCGGTCAAGGAGCAGGTGCGCGCGCTCGTCGCGTTCCTGCGCGTCCAGGCGCGGCGCAAGGAATCGGGGCTCTCCGAGGTGGCGACGACCCAGCACCTCGTCTTCCTCGGCAATCCCGGCACCGGCAAGACGACCGTCGCGCGCCTGCTGGCGCAGATGTACCGCTCGATGGGCCTGCTGAAGCGCGGCCACCTCGTCGAGGTCGACCGCGCCGGCCTCGTCGGGCAGTACGTCGGCCTGACGGCGATCAAGACCGAGCGCGTCGTGCGCAAGGCGCTCGACGGCGTGCTCTTCGTCGACGAGGCGTATGCGCTCGCGCGCGACGCGGAACGGCTCGACTTCGGCGATGAGGCGATCGAGACGCTGCTCAAGCGGATGGAGGACAACCGCCACCGCCTCGTCGTGATCGTCGCCGGCTATCCGCGCCTGATGCGCCGGTTCCTCGAGTCGAACCCGGGCCTGCGCTCGCGCTTCTCGCGCGAGATCGACTTCCCGGACTACTCGACCGACGAGCTCGTCGCGATCTTCGGCCGCTTCGCGACCGACGCGGAGTACAGGCTCGGCGAAGGCACGACCGAGGCGCTGCAGTCGATCTTCGGCGGCGCCGAGCGCGACGAGCGCTTCGGCAACGCGCGCTTCGCGCGCACGCTCTTCGAGCAGGCGTTGAACGCGCAGGCGCTGCGGCTGGGCGAGGGGGACGTCGAGCGGCTCGGCCACGAGGAGCTGATGTGCCTGACGCCGGAGGATCTCGTCGCGGGCGGCCGCGCGCTCGGCGAGGAGCCGGCGACGCCGCGCGGCGGCTGGTTCAGCCGGCGGCGCTGACCTCTTCTAAGCTTTCGTGATGCAGCGCTGGGAGTACAGGGTCGTGTCTCTGGCGGACGGTCGCTATACCGAAGCGCTGAATGAGTACGGGCGAGACGGCTGGGAGCTGGTCAGCGTCGCATCAGACGTCCGCGGCGTTCCGGTTCCCGACCCGGGCGGCAGCATGCCGGTGCCGCGTACCTTCGGACGGCTGGAGGACGCCGCGGCCAAGTTGAACAAGCTCGCCGCAGGCGACTCGACGGAGGTGCCGGCGGGCACGACCTCGACCACCCTGCTGTGGGTGCTCCGCCGGCCATTGAACGAGGACTGAGAAGCGGCGGTGCAGCCGCTGAACGTCTGGGACTACGAGCGTCTGGCCGCAGAGCGGCTCGACGCCGGCGCTCACGGCTACTACGCCGGAGGCGCCGGCGACGAGGTGACGTTGCGCGACAACCTCGCGGCGTTCCAGTGCTGGCAGCTGCGCCCGCGCGTGCTTGTCGACGTCGCGGGGTGCACGACGGCGACCACCGTGCTCGGTCACGACCTCGCGCTGCCGGTCGTCGTCGCGCCGGTCGCCTTCCAGCGCGTCGCGCACCCCGACGGCGAGGTGGGGATGGCGCGCGCCGCGCGCGACGCCGGGACCGTGATGTGCCTCTCGACGCTTGCCACCTCGACGGCGGAGCAGGTCGCCGAGACCGGAGCGCAGCGCTGGTTCCAGCTCTATGTCTTCCGCGACGAGCACCTCACCGCCGACCTCGTCGCCCGCGCCCGTGCCTCCGGGTTCACGGCGCTCGTGCTCACCGTCGACACGCCGGTGGTGGGACGGCGCGAGCGCGATCACCGCACCGGCTTCACGATCCCTGCCGAGATCACGGTCGCCTCGCTCGGGCAGGGTGGTGTGACGCCCGCCGAAGCGTTCGCGCAGATGTCGGAGTCGGTCTCCTGGCGTGACGTCGAACGCCTCGCGGCCGAGGCCNNGGCGTCGCGGCGACGATCGACGCCTTGCCGGAAGTGGTGGAGGCGGTCGACGGGCGGATCGAGGTGCTGCTCGACGGGGGCGTGCGCCGCGGCACGGATGTGGTGAAGGCGCTCGCGCTCGGCGCGCGCGCCGTCCTCGCGGGCCGCGCGCCGCTGTGGGGGCTCGCCGTGGACGGGGAGGCCGGTGCGCGCACCGTGCTCGAGCTGCTCCGGGAGGAGATCCTGATCGCCCTGAAGCTCGTCGGGTGCAGCTCGCCGGCGGACGTGACGCGGGATCGCGTGCAACGGCGGTCCGCCCAACTACCCTGAGTCGTATGAAGGGGGTCGTTGCGCTGGCCGTCGCCGTGGCGGCCGCGCTCGCGCTCGGCAGCCCGCACGGCCGTGCGGCCGCGCCGGCCGATTGCGGCCTGCCGGCGAAGGGGCCGCTGTGGATCGACTACGCGGGCCACAACGCGCCGATCGTCCCGAAGCCCGGGCTCGTGCTCGCACTCTCGTCGGGGACGGTCCTGCCGGCACAGATGCGTCAAGCCGGCGCCGCGACGATCTTCTTCGACCTGCACCTGAACGACCGCGTCGGCACGCCGAGCGTGCCGACCGACCCGTCGACGATCGCGGTCAAGGCGCAGAAGGAGTTCGCGTTCGCCGTGCAGGTGACCGGCTGCAGCACGCCGCTGATCGCGGAGAACGAGCTCTTCGGCGCGCAGACACCGACGCCCTGGACCGCGACGACGGCGCAGTACCGCGCCAACGTCCTCGCGCTCCTGCAGGCGTTGAACGCGCTGGGCGCGACGACGGCGATCACGATCGCGAACCCGCCGAACACCGGCGGCGACGCCGCCGCGTGGTGGCGCGAGGCAGCGCAGACGTCGATCCTCGTCCGGCAGGTCTACTTCACCTCGCCCGGGCCGAAGGGCCTCTACAAGCTCGGGCCGGTCCGAGCGAGCCGCGCGCTGCGGCAGGTGATGCGCGCGCTCGTTGCGCACTTCGGGCAGATCGGGATCCCGGCGCGCCGCGTCGCGCTCGAGCTGCAGTTCCAGTCCGCGCCCGGCGAAGGAGGACGGCAGGGGCTGGAGCCGACCTCGGCGTGGCTCGAGTTCGTCAAGCTCGAGGCGCTCGCCGCGAAGCAGGTCGCGAGCGAGCTGCCGGTGGAGGGGATCTGGTCATGGGGCTGGCCGTCGTTCTCGGTCGCGGGCAACGATCCCGACAAGCCGGCCGCGGCCTGCGTCTATCTCTGGGCGCGCAACCCGAGCTTCTGCAACGCGCCGGCGCTGGCCGGGCGCTTCGACATGTCGCTCACCGAGGGGCAGCTCCTGCTGCCGGCCGGCGTGCGGTGCACGCTCGGCACTGCAAGCATCCTGAAGAGCGACGTCGGGCGCACCGCCGCGCTCACCGGTGACCTTCAGTCGGCGGCGACGGCGCTCCTC
>PLDP01000118.1 GCA_003136795.1 Actinomycetota bacterium | reverse complement strand
GCGCTCGACCAGACCATCGTCGCGACGGCGCTGCCGACGATCGTCGGCGATCTCGGCGGTCTCCAACATCTCTCGTGGGTCGTCACCGCCTACCTGCTCGCCTCCACGGTCACCGGCCCGATCTACGGGAAGCTCGGCGACCTCTACGGGCGCAAGCGCGTGCTGCAGGCGGCGATCGTGATCTTCCTGACGGGCTCCGTGCTCTGCGGCCTCTCGCAGTCGATGGCGCAGCTGATCGGCTTCCGCGCGCTGCAGGGCCTCGGCGCGGGCGGTCTGATGGTTGTCACGCTCGCGGTGATCGGCGACATCATCCCGCCGCGCGAACGCGGCAAGTACCAGGGCTACTTCGGCGCCGTCTTCGGCGTCGCGACCGTGATCGGGCCGCTGCTCGGCGGGTTCTTCGTCGACAACCTCAGCTGGCGCTGGATCTTCTACGTCAACCTGCCCGTCGGCGCGGTCGCGCTCACGGTGATCGCGGTCACGTTCAACACGCGCGTCGTCACCCACCGCCATGCGATGGACTACCTCGGCGCGGTGCTGCTCGCCTCGAGCCTCTGTTCGATCGTCCTCTTCACGAGCCTCGGCGGGACGACGTGGGCCTGGGGCTCCCCGCAGGTGATCGGGCTGATCGTCGCGAGCGCGATCCTGCTGCCGGCGTTCATCTGGCAGGAGCACCGCACGAGCGAGCCGATCCTGCCGCTCTCCCTCTTCCGCAACCACACGTTCGCGGTGACGAGCGCCGTTGGCTTCATCATCGGCTTCGCGCTCTTCGGCGCGATCACCTACCTGCCGCTCTACCTGCAGGTGACCAAGGGGTCGAGCCCGACGAAGTCGGGCCTACAGCTGACGCCGCTGATGGCGGGCCTGCTCGTCACGTCGATCCTGAGCGGGCAGCTGATCTCGAGGCTCGGGCGCTACCGCTTCTTCCCGATCGCCGGCACGGCGCTCATGACGCTCGCGATGGTGCTGCTCTCGCGCCTCGACGTGGGGACGAGCACGTGGGTCGCCGCGGTGTTCGCGCTCATCCTNNACGAGCGGCTCGACGCTCTTCCGCCAGATCGGCGGCTCGATCGGCGTGGCGCTGTTCGGGACGATCTTCGCGAACCGTGTGCGCGTCGAGCTCGCGCACCGGCTGCCGGCGGGAACGCACATCCCGACGACGATCAACCCGGCCGGCATCCGCCAGCTGCCGCCCGCCCAGCACGCAGCCTTCGCCGACGCGTTCGCCGCGGCGCTCCATCCGGTGTTCCTGATGGCCGCCGGCGTGTCCGTGTTCGCCTTCCTGCTGACGTGGCTCCTGCGCGAGGTGCCGCTGCGCACGTCGGCGCAGCACAGCGAGGCGATCCCGCCGGCCGGCGGGACACTCGAAGCCGCGTAACCTCTTAGGGATTCCACAGGACGTACTGGTTTGCTCCAACTGTGTTCTACCTGCGCTATCTGAGGAACGAGCTCGTCCGGCGGCGGACGCGCACGATCCTCACGGCCCTCGGCCTCGGTCTCGGCGTTGCGCTCGTGATCGTGATCGCCGGCGTCTCGAGCGGCCTCGACAACGCCCAGAAAAAGACGCTGAACCCGCTGGCCGACATCGGCACCGACCTGACGGTGACGCTCGCGCCCCAGCAGCAGAGCTCGGGCGGCTTCGCCGGGGGCTTCGGCGGTGGAGGCGGCGGCGGGGGCGGCGCGAACCGCGACCTGGTTCAGGCGAACCTCTCGGTCGTCACCGATCTCTCGAAGCTCGGCAAGCCCGGCACGCACTTCGTCCACGACTTCTTCCTGCCGGGCTCGCAGCTCACCTTCCAGCAGAGCGCGACCAGCCAGATCGCCTCGATTCCCGGCGTCGCGAAGGTCTCGCAGGGGCTGACGCTCCTCGCCGAGCACCAGGACGGCATCGTGCCGAAGATCGTCGCGACGCTGAAGACGGCGGCCAAGACCTTCCAGATCCAGCGCAACATTCCGCGCCCGACGGCGGCTCAGTACGCACAGATGCAGGCCTGCTTCGCCAAGCTGGGCGGCTCATCGCGTGGCAGCGGCGGCGGCACGACCACGACACAGGGTGGTAGCGGCGGCTTCGGCGGTGGTGGCGGCGGCGGTGGAGGCGGCGGCTTCGGCGGCGCCAACCGGGGCGCATTCTCGAAGTGCCTGCCCGCGTCGCTGCAGCGCCTGCGCACACGTTTCACCGCGCCGAGCCAGACGCTGAAGCAGGTGCTGAACCCGCCGCAGACGAACATCAAGACGACCGCGTACACGATCGGCGGCGTCGACCCGACGGATCCGACGATGGGCGTCGTCACGACGGCTCAGGTGACGAAGGGGCACTTCCTGTCTCCCAACAGCACTCACCAAGCGCTCGTCTCGCAGACCTATGCCGCGAAGTACTCGCTGAAGGTCGGCTCGAAGCTGAACCTGAACGGCACGTCGTTCACGATCGTCGGCCTCGTCAGCCCGCCGCTCGGCGGCCAGAGCGCCGACGTCTACCTGCCGCTGACGCAGCTGCAGACACTCGCGAATGAAAAGGGCCTCGCGAACGTCGTGCTCGTCCGTGCCACGAGCGGCAAGGACGTCTCGCAGGTGAAGCAGGCGATTCAGGCCGCGCTGCCGAACGCGCAGGTCGCGAGCTCGAAGGACGTCGCAGACAAGATCACCGGCTCGCTCGTCAACGCGTCGAACCTTTCGCACGATCTCGGCCTCGTGCTCTCGATCATCGCGGCCGTGTCCGCGTTCCTCCTTGCTGCGCTGCTCGCGCTGTCGTCGATCGGCAAGCGCGTGCGCGAGCTCGGAACGTTGAAGGCCCTCGGGTGGACGCAGCGCATGGTTGTCCGCCAGATCGCCGGGGAGTCGCTCGCTCAGGGCCTCATCGGTGGGGTCTTCGGCATCGTCCTGGGAGTCGTGGTGTGTCTTGCCATCGGCGCCTTCGGGCCGTCGCTCTCCGCGAGCTCCACCACCGGCGGCGGCAATCTGCTCGGCCTGGGGGCTGAGACGGCACGCACGGCGACGAGCACGGTGTCGCTGAGCGCGCCGATCGGCGTCACCGTCCTCGCGATCGGGTTCGGCCTGGCCCTCCTCGGTGGCCTGGTCGCGGGGACGGCGGGCGCTCTGCGGGCCGCGCGCCTGCGCCCCGCAGACGCATTGAGGACGGTCGAGTAGTGGAACCGCTCTACACCCTGCGCGGCGTCACGAAGCTCTTCCAGCGCGGCCCGACCACCGTGCGAGCGCTCGACGGCATCGACCTCGAGATCCAGCCGGGCCAGTTCGTGGCGCTCGAGGGCCCGAGCGGCTCCGGCAAGACGACGCTCCTGCAGCTGCTGGGCGCGCTCGACCGGCCGACCGCCGGCGACGTCTGGTTCGAGGGCGCCGACCTCGTCGGCCTGCCCGACCACGAGCTTGCAGAGCTGCGCCTGCGCTCCTTCGGATTCGTCTTCCAGCAGTTCAACCTGATCCCGACGCTGACAGCAGTCGAGAACGTGGAAGTGAAGCTCATCCCGAGCGGCGGCGATCGCGCCCGCGCGCTGCAGCTGCTCGACGAGGTGGGGCTCGCCGAGCGGGCCGACCACCTACCCGCGCATCTGTCGGGTGGCGAACAGCAGCGGGTCGCGATTGCTCGGGCGCTCTCGGTCGAGCCGCGGGTCGTGCTCGCCGACGAGCCGACGGGCAACCTCGACTCGGCGACGGGCGGCGAGATCATCGATCTGCTCTCGAAGCTGGCCGACGAGCACGGCTCGACGGTGATCGTCGCCACGCACGACTCGGAGCTGGCTGCGCGGGCGCCACAGCGCCTGGCTATGCGGGATGGCCGCCTTGTGGGAAACCCCGCACCTGCTCCTGCCTAAACCGGTGCTATAACCGCCGGTAGTGGCCAAGCCGGTCGAACAGCTGGAATCGGTCGTCATCCGCTTCGCGGGTGACTCAGGCGACGGGATGCAGCTGACGGGAGGGCGCTTCACCTCCGAGACGGCGCTCACGGGCAACGACCTTGCGACGTTCCCGGACTTTCCCGCAGAGATCCGCGCGCCGGCCGGCTCGCTGCCCGGCGTGTCGGGCTTCCAGCTCCATTTCGCCGACCACGACATCCTCACGCCGGGCGACCGCCCGGACGTGCTCGTCGTGATGAACCCGGCGGCGCTGAAGACGAATCTGGCCGACCTGCCGAAGGGCGGCACGCTGATCCTCGACACCGATGCGTTCACCGACCGCAACCTGAAGAAGGCGGGCTACGAGTCGAACCCGATCGAGGACGGCTCGCTCGCCGACTATCAGGTGCACGCGGTGCAGCTCACCGGGATGACGGTGGGGGCGCTGAAGGAGATCGAGGGCGTGACGGCGCGCGAGGCCGAGCGCGCGAAGAACATGTTCGCGCTCGGGTTGATGTCGTGGCTGTACGGCCGCCCGACCGAGTCGACGACCACCTACATCGAGAAGAAGTTTGCGAAGCGGCCGGAGATCGCCGAGGCGAACCTGAAGGCGTTCAACACGGGCTATGCATTCGGCGAGACGTCGGAAGGGTTCGCGGTGCAGTACGAGGTGAAGCCCGCGAAGCTGACGCCGGGCATCTACCGCCAGATCACGGGCAACATGGCGCTCTCGTGGGGGCTGCTCGCGGCGTCGAAGCTCTCGCAGCTGCCGCTCTTCCTCGGCGCTTACCCGATCACGCCGGCGTCCTCGATCCTCGAGGAGCTCTCGAAGCACAAGAGCTTTGGCGTGCGCACGTTCCAGGCAGAGGACGAGATTGCGGCGGCGGGCGCGGCTCTTGGAGCAGCTTTCGGCGGCGCGCTGGGCGTCACGACGTCGGCCGGCCCCGGCGTCGTGCTGAAGTCGGAGACGATCGGTCTCGCGATTGCGCTCGAGTTGCCGCTCGTTGTGATCGACGTGCAGCGGGCAGGTCCGTCGACCGGGATGCCGACGAAGCCGGAGCAAGGCGATCTCTTGATGGTGCTCTATGGGCGCAACGGCGAGTCGCCGGTGCCGGTGCTCGCCGCGGGGACGCCGGGCGACTGTTTCTATGCGGCGATCGAGGCCGCGCGCATCGCGGTCACCTACCGCACGCCCGTGTACCTGCTCTCGGACGCGTACCTCGCGAACGGCACCGAGCCGTGGCTCGTACCGGACATTGCGTCGCTCGAGCCAATCGAGGTCGAGTTCGCGGTGGCGAACGGCGAGGAGTTCCTGCCCTACAAGCGCGATCCCCAGACGCTCGCACGGCCGTGGGCGATCCCCGGCACGCCGGGTCTCGAGCATCGCATCGGTGGGCTCGAGAAGGCCAACGAGACGGGCAGCATCTCGTACGACCCCGAGAACCACGACCTGATGACGCAGCTGCGCGCGCAGAAGGTCGCGGGCATCCAGGTCGGCGCTCAGCCGGTCGACCACCAGGAGGGCGCCGACGTGCTCGTGCTCTCGTGGGGTGGCACGTTCGGGCCGGTGCACGCGGGCGTGCGCCGGGTGCGCGCGAACGGCGGCAAGGTCGCGCACGCGCACCTGCGGTGGATCAACCCGTTCCCGGCGAACCTCGGCGACGTGCTGAAGAGCTACGACAGAGTCTTGATCCCGGAGATGAACCTCGGCCAGCTGCGGCAGCTGATCCGCGCCAGGTACCTCGTCGACGCAGTCGGCTATAACCGCGTGACCGGCAAGCCGTTCAAGTCGGGGGAGATCTGCGACGCCGTGGAGGCCCTGCTGTGAACCTGGTTGCCGCCGAAGGCGGAACCAGGTTCATGTCTTCAGCCTTCGGGTTGCGGCTGTCTTCCGAGCCTGATTCGGCGCAGCCGAACCAGGCTCGCGAGTTAGACAAGGGAGTCGCCAGTGGCAACTGAACTGAAGCTCACCGCCAAGGACTTCAAGTCGGACCAGGAGGTCCGCTGGTGCCCGGGCTGCGGCGACTACGCGATCCTGGCCGCGGTGCAGAGCTTCATGCCGGACCTCGGACTCGAGCGCGAGAAGATCGTGTTCGTCTCGGGCATCGGCTGCGCGGCGCGCTTCCCGTACTACATGCAGACCTACGGGATGCACTCGATCCACGGCCGCGCGCCGGCGATCGCGACGGGCCTCGCGGTGTCGCGCCCCGACCTCTCGGTGTGGGTCGTCTCGGGCGACGGCGACGCGCTCTCGATCGGCGGCAATCATCTGATTCACGCGCTGCGCCGCAACGTGAACATCAAGATCCTGATGCTGAACAACCAGATCTACGGCCTGACGAAGGGCCAGTACTCGCCGACGAGTGAGCAGGGGAAGGTGACGGGCTCGACGCCGATGGGCTCGGTGGATTACCCGTTCAACCCGCTCAGCCTGGCGCTCGGCGCGGAGGCGACGTTCGTCGCGCGCGCGATGGACATCGACAAGCCCGGCCTCACCGACGTGTTGCGCCGAGCCGCGAAGCACAAGGGCGCGGCGTTCGTCGAGATCTACCAGAACTGCAACATCTACAACGACGGCGCGTTCGACTTCGTCCGCGAGGAGAAGGAGAACCGCCTGTACATCGAGCACGGCAAGCCGGCGGGCGACACGGGCATCACGCACGACGAGACCGACTTCGCCACGGCGTTCGCGCTCTCGCGGATCAACTACGCGCAGCATGGCGTCGTCCCGCTGGGCGTCTTCAGAGACGTCCCGCGCGACAGCTACGACGAGCTCGTGCAAGCGCAGCTCGACAACGCCAAGGGCGACGGCGATCTGCAGGCGCTCGTTGGCTCTGGCGATACCTGGTCGATCTCCTAGTCAGAGATCATGAGTGCCGACGACGGAGGCGCGACGATTGAAGTGGCGCGGCCCTCTGACGCCCACCAAGCCGCCGAATTAGCCGCGGTGAAACGGGCCGAGTACGAGCAGTACTCCCCGGTCTTCTGGAGGGTCGCCGACCACGCGGCTGAGATACACGAACCGTTCCTGGCGAAGTGCATCGCCGATCATGGCTTCTCCTCTTTCGCCGCGCGCAGCCACGAGCAACCGTTGGCATCGCGATTGCGAGCCACCGCGTGTTCCCACCACCTTTCAGGTCCGATCCACAGCCATCGTGGCTTGTCGACGACTTCTTCGTCTCCTCTGCTGAGGCGTGGTCCACGGTGGGCATCGCACTGCTCGATGCCGTTGAAGAAGCCGCACGCGCGGGCGGCGCGAGTCGCCTCATCGTCCTCACGACGAGACTCGACGCTCCGAAGCGTGCGACCATTGAAGCTGCCGGGTACGAACGTGGTGCCTCGTGGTGGGTTCATCCGGTTTTGCCCCGCGAAGGGAAAGTCCCCGCGCTTCGGACGACTGAGGCCATCGTGGGACCAGCGCCTCCGGTTTACGACCCCGGTGGCCAAACGGCGCTCGCTCTGGAAATGGGCGATCCGAGAGAGGTAGACGTTTTCGACGAATGGGCGTCGGCCTCCAATGCTGTGCTTGCGATCGTGCCCGCACGAAGCGCGGATCGCGCGCTGGAACGGGCCCTCGTTTCAGCCGGCTATCAGCCAGCCTCTGACTGGTTCGTCAAAGAACTAACGCGAAACTAAGCGACGAGCGACTTGGAGGCCTGCCGCTCGCGCGGAATCCGCACGACCTTCCAGGCCAGCCCGAGCTTCTCGAGCCCGGTGATCACCCAGCCGCCTGGATCGAGCGCAGCTTCGAAGCGCCGCATCCCGTGGAACGCCGAGGACGGGAACGCGTGGTGGTTGTTGTGCCACGACTCGCCGAACGAGATCAGGCTCAAGAGCCACACGTTGCGGCTCTCGTCCGACGTACTGAAGTGGCGGCGGCCCCAGAAGTGGCAGATCGAGTTGATGGAAAANNGTGCCTGAGATCGCGTAGCCGATCGCGGCCGGCACGGCGAGCGAGATGACGAGCCACACCCAGAACAGGTTCGAGATCCGCTTCATGCCGCGCTCTTTGATCATGTCGGGCACGTACTTCGTCAGCTCCGCGCGACCCTCGGCGACGAAGAGCCAGCCGATGTGCGCATGGAACAAACT
>PLDP01000258.1 GCA_003136795.1 Actinomycetota bacterium | reverse complement strand
GCGGCGACCTGGAAGAGTGCGTTGAAGACGACCAGAAGCGCGGTCCGGTCGCGGTCGCCTTTCGCGAGGTCGTTCCAGATCAGGACCATCGCGATGCAGCGGGCGAGCCCGACGATGATCACGCCGGTGCGGTACGCGGGCTGGTTCGGGAGCAGCAGCCAGGCGAGCGCGAACATCAGCAGCGGGCCGATCACCCACGAGAGGAACAGCGAGACGCCGAAGAAGAGCTTGTTCGAGACGCCGTCGTGCTGCTTGCGCCCGAGGTCCTCGTAGCGCACCTTCGCGAGCACCGGGTACATCATCAGCAACAGCCCGAGCGCGATCGGCAGCGACACCGTGCCGACCTGCAGCTTGTTCAGACCATCATTCAGAGAAGGGATTAGCCTGCCGAGGCCGAGCCCAGCAGCCATCGCCAGGCCGATCCAGAGCGGCAGGAAGCGGTCGAGGGTCGAAAGCTCCTTGATGACCGCCGCGTGCTCAGGCGGCGCCGGGGTCGGTTGGCGGAGGGTCTCAGTCGCAGCCACTGGTGTCGACCTCCATGGCCTCGTCGAGCATCACGCCCAGGAGCGCGTGCAGTTCAGCGAGCCGTTCGCTGCTTGCGCAGTAGCAGGTGCGCAGGCCTTCGATCTCGCCGACGATCAGCCCGGCGTCCTTCAGCACCTTCAGGTGCTGGGAGACGGTTGCCTGCGCGAGCTCGAGCTCGTCGACCAGCTCGCCGCAGTAGCAGGCGTCGTGGCTGAGCAGTAGACGCATGATGCGGACGCGGGCCGGATGGCCGAGCGCCTTGGCGAGCTGAGCAACTTCGAGATCAAGCGCGAGCGTGACGGTCACGCGACGCCTGCGGTGTGATGGCGGGCGGCAGCAGCGATCCCGGCGGGCATGCCACGCATGGGCTTCACGCTCGGGATCTCATGTGGGCAGCCGAAGGTCGTGCCACCGACGCGGTAGCTGTGCGCGTCGATCAAGTGGTCGAGGCAGAGCCCGACGCCGCAATGCTGGCAGAGGCCGACAGCCGGAACGCTGTCGTGGGTCTTTCCGCACTCGAAGCAGTTCATGACGCCTCCTTCTGATCGTTGATCGCAGATCGACGATAGGCCCGGAGACACAGGACGACAGGCGCTCTTACCCGCGGTCTTGCCGAAGTTTCTACGGATTACGCCCTGAATGAGTTCGAGGCGCCTGGGCGCCTCGAACTCATTCGTCTAGCCGGCGGCGTGCTGGACCTAACTGTGCACCGTCTTGAGGAGCTTTTCGGAGAGCACCAGCACCGGCTTCGGGATCGGCACGTAGCGGAGCTTCACCCCGTACTGCTGACCCTTGGTCAGCGCCCAGAAGATGAACGTCTTGAGCGGATACGCGTTCCCCGTCGTCTGCGGGAGGATCACGTAGGTGTAGGTCGAGATCGGGTACGCGGTGGGCGCCGACTTCGGCGGGTTCACGATGTGCACCTCGCCGGTCGTCCCGACGTTCTTGAACGCCGCGGAAGCCGCGGTAATTGACTTGGTGCCGGGGGTCGTGTACTTGCCGGCTGCGTTCCGGACCGCCATCACCTGGATGTGATTCGTCACCGCGTAGGCGATATCGGCGTAGCCGATCGCGCCGGCAGTGTTCTTCACAACCCCGGCGACACCGGACGAGCCCTTGCCACCGACGCCGACCGGGAACGGCGGCTGCGTCGAGAGGCCGACCTTCGACTTGAACGCCGCACTGACCGCGGACAGGTAGTCGGTGAAGTTGTACGAGGTCCCCGACCCGTCGGAGCGGTAGACCGGCGTGATCTTCTCGCTCGGGAGCGAGATGCCCGGGTTCAGCGCCTTGATCGCGGGATCGTCCCAGGACGTGATCTGGCCCAGGTAGATCTTCGCAAGCACCGGGCCTGTGATGTGGAGCGGCGCGTGAGCGTTCGTCTTCAGGTTCACCATCACGGAAGTCCCGCCGAGCGCCCACGGGATCTGGATGCACCCCTTGCAGTTGGTGACCTGATCCGGCGTCAGGGGCGCGTCGGAGGCGCCGAAATCGACGGTGCGGTTCGTGATCGCCTGGATCCCGCCGCCCGAGCCGATCGGCTGGTACACGATGTTGGTGCCATTCACCGCCGGGTAGGCCGCCTGCCACTGGGACACCAGCGGCTGGACGAACGTGCTCCCTGCGCCGACGAGCTGGCCACCCGTGTGCTTGCTCTGGCTCGCCGTGGCGCTGGCAGCGACGCAGACGGCGAGTAGCGCCGCCGCGGCCAGCATCGAGACGGTCCGCTTCGTGACACTCAAAGTCATCTGAGAACTTCTCCCTTCGTTGTTTCCGGGGGGTTTCACCCTTCGCTGTTTCGGGTGCAGTCTTGCCGGGCTGCTCGAGCGCATGGGCGTACCCGCAGTGACGGTTTGGTTACGACGTGGTAACCGGAACCGCTACCGCGCCCGCAGCTTCCGCTCACGCCGCGCCAGGACGTAGCGGGCAGACAAGCTGAGCACGAGCACGAAGAACATCAGGACGAACGCCGCCGCCCACGCCTGGTTGTTCAGGCTGGGATCCGGCGACTCGGAGTCGAACAGGATCAGGAGCGGGACCGCGGCCATCGCGTGGCTGGGGTCCGTCACCACCTGGTTGGGCAGGAAGATCGATGTCGTGAAGAGCAGCGGCGCAGTCTCGCCAGCGGCCCTGGCAACGGCAAGCGTTGCTCCGGTCATGATCGAGCCGATCGCCGACGGCATCACGACGAAGAGCACCGTGCGCCACTTGCTGATGCCGAGGGCGTAGCTGCCGTAGCGGAGTGAGTCGGAAACGAGCCGGAGCACCTCGATCGTCGATCGCGCCACCAGCGGCAGCATCACGATGGCGAGAGCGACCGAGGCCTTCCACGCCGCGTATCCCGAGCCGACCACGAGCAGTGCATAGGCGAAGATGCCGACGACGATCGAGGGCACACCATTCAACACGTCGAGCGCCAGTCTGACCACGCGCGATGCTCGGCTCCCGGCGAACTCGGCGACGTAGATCGCGGCGAAGATGCCGACCGGTAGGGCGATCGCGGTGGCGATCGCGACGATGATCGCTGTGCCGACGAGGCCGTTCGCGATGCCGCCGCCGGTCTCACCGAACGTCACCTGATTCTTCGTGAACAAGTCGAGGTTGATCGCCTTGAGGCCGCGCACCAGCACCGAGATGACGACCAGCGCGAGCACCCCGATCGCGAGGAATGCGGCAAAGACGGAGGCGCCCTGCGCGACGTAGTTCGTCCGCTGGCGCCGGCGGGACCGACCGGACGACTTCAGGGAGATGGGGACGACGCCGGAAGCTTCCATCTCACACCCTCTGTGCGATGTCGTAACGGCGCACGATCAGCAGCGCAGCGAAGTTCACGATCAGTGAGATCGCGAGCAGGATCACACCGAGGTAGAAGAGCGACGCGACCTGGAGATTGGACGCCGCGGCCTGATACTGCGCCGCGATCCGGCTCGCAAGGGTGTCGCCCGTCTCGAACAGGTTGGCGGTGAGATGTGCGGTCGTCCCGATCACCTGCGTGACGGCGATCGCCTCGCCGAGCGCACGGCCGGCGCCGAGCAGAACCGCTGAGATCAGCCCGCCGCGCGTGTACGGCAGCATGACGCCGCGCACCATCTCCCAACGTGTCAGCCCGAGCCCAATGGCGCCTTCCTTGATGTCCGGCGGCACCTGCAGGAACAGGTCGCGGCTGATCGCGGCCGTGATCGGCACGATCATGATCGCCAGAACGAGCACGGCGGTGAACATCGTGCTGCCGGAGATCGGCCTGGTCGCGAAGAACGGCGTCCAGCCGAGCACGTCGTTCAGCCACGGGCCGAACTCGTTGTGCACAACTGGACCGAGAACGAGAATCCCCCAGAGCCCGAGCACCACGCTAGGGATGGCCGCGAGCATCTCGACCAGCGAGCCGACGACGCCCCGTACACCGCCGGGCGCGAGCTCGCTCAGGTACAGGCCGATCGCGATCGCGACGGGTGCGGCGAGCAGGACGGCAAGACCCGTGACGTAGAGCGTCGCAACCAGGAAGTCGAGGGCGCCGTACTGATCGGTGACGGCGTTCCAGGTTCGATGCCAGACGAAGCTGATCCCGAAGGTTCGGATCGACGGTCGCGCCTGGTCGATCACTTCGTAGATGATCAGCGCGATTACCGTGATCACGCCGACGGCGGCGAGCGCCGAGATCCAGCGGAGCGAACTGTCCCCGAGGCGGTCACGTAGCCCACGCCTCGAAGCGAGTCTGTCGAGCGGCGGCTTGGCGATCGGGGCGTCCATGCTCTGCGTGCGGAAGCCTGACAGCTTCCCTGACCCAACCAGAGCCTGTTCACCAGCTCGACACGAAATCGTTACAACTCTTCGACCCGTCACTGTCGGCCATGCGCGAGACTCCTGCCTGCCGTGTCCTCCTCTTCACAAGCCACGCCGTTGAACCTGTCCGCGAGCATCAAGAGCGCAGAGGGCGCTGCGGTGCGCGACGTTGTCTTCGGCGTGCGCGACCTGAGCGTCTCGTATGGGCCGTCACTGGCCCTCGCCGGCGTCAATCTCGACATCTACAAGAATGTGATCACCGCGATGATCGGCCCCTCCGGTTGCGGGAAGAGCACGTTCATTCGCTGCCTGAACCGGATGAACGACCTGGTTGCAGGCGTCAAGGTCGGCGGTCGGATCCTCTACCACGGCGTCGACCTCTACGGACGCGAGGCGGATCCGGTCGAAGTCCGGCGCCGGATCGGGATGGTGTTCCAGCGGCCAAACGTGTTCCCGAAGTCGATCTACGACAACATCGCCTTCGCACCGAAGAAGCTCGGCCTGCCGGGCAACATGGACGACCGCGTCGAGCAGGCGCTGCGTAGCGCCGCGCTGTGGGACGAGGTCAAGAGCCGGCTCAAGAAGTCGGCGCTCAGCCTCTCCGGCGGTCANNCAGCAGCGCCTGTGCATCGCGCGCGCGATCGCCGTCGAGCCCGACGTGATCCTGCTCGACGAGCCCGCGTCGGCGCTCGACCCGATCTCGACGTCGGCGATCGAGGACCTGATGCACGAGCTGAAGCGCGAGTACACGCTCGTGATCGTCACGCACAACATGCAGCAGGCTGCGCGTGTCGCCGAGATGACGGCGTTCTTCAGCCTCGACGTGAAGGACGACGGATCCCGCCACGGAATCCTCGTGGAGTACGACGCGACCGAGAAGATCTTCACGAGCCCGTCCGACGAGCGGACCGAGGGCTACGTCACGGGGAGGTTCGGCTAGCCATGCGCGTCTCGTTCACCGAAGAGCTCGCCCAACTCGAAGCCGCGCTCCAGGAGGAGGGCGATCTCGTCCTGCGCGCACTCCGGTCATCGCTGAACGCACTCGCACGCGGCGACGAGGAGCTTGCGGACGAGGTGATCAGCTTCGACGACGAGGTCGACCGCAGGTACATCGCGCTCGAGGAAGGCGTCCAGTCGCTGCTGGCGCGGCAGACTCCGGTCGCCGCCGACCTCCGGCTCGTGCTGGCGATCCTCCGCGTGAACCTCCACCTCGAGCGGATGGCGGACTACTGCGTGACCGTCGCCAAGCTGACGAAGCTGATGGGCGACCTCAACGTCTCCGACGAACGGATCGGGCAGTCGATCGAGGACATGGGCCAGCGTGCAGAGCAGATGATCCGCGTCGCGCTCGACTCGTTCGCAACTCGTGACCCCGACAAGGCGCTGACGCTCGTGGAGCTCGACGAGCTGATCGACCGTGCGAACCGCAACGCGACGGAAGATGTGCTCTCGCTGGGCGACTCGCCGCAGGAGCGCGAGTTCGGCCTGCGCATGCTCGTCGTCTCACGCTGCGTCGAGCGGATCGGCGACCACGCCGTCGACATCGGCGAGCAGGTCGTCTATCTCGTCACCGGCGAGTTCCGCGAGTTCAGCGACGCCTCGCATCCTGCGTAGACGTCTGCCGCGGGACGGCGTGAGCAGGGCGTTCGCGTCTTCGCCGAAGTACCGCTCGACGAGCGCGACCAGCTCCCGCTCCGACCGCCCTGCGCGCTGCGCCGTCTCGATCAGCACCAGCACGTTCTGTAGCTCTCGCTGTTCCATGCCCTCACGGTAGGGGCGAGCGCCGAAACGATGAGGTGAGCGCGCCATGACGAAGTGGCTCTCCCGGACCGTCACCAACTGTTCACACGCAACGGCTGCAAGAACGCGCCGGCCGTGCTTGGATGAATGCATGATCATCCGGAAGCACAGGCACGTCGACTTGCGCCTAGGCTCGCTCGAACGCGTCCAGCGCCGCCTCCGCAAGCGGCGCAGCCCGGATGCGCGACGCCTGCTCCACCCTGTCGCCCACCGCGAGGCGTAGCCCCGGGCTCAGGCCGCGAGACGTTCGGCCGCGTCGTCGAGCCGCACGAGATACGCGGGACGCGCGGAGCGCAGGTACGCGATCACCGCGGGTTCACCCTTGGGACAGGGCAGCAGCGTCTTCCAGCCCGCGAGGTGCTCGAGCCGGTGGAAATCGCCACTCGCGATCATCGGCAGCGCGGCCGCAGCGACCCACCCGAACAGCGTGTGCCGGTTGAAGAGCTCGAACCGGTCGACGAGCTCGCGGAGCTCGGGACGGGCGCCGAAGGCGGCCGTGGGACGCGTTGCCGTCACAAGGCTCTCCGGCGAATACGGGTGGGCGGCGACAAGCGCCGCCCCTTGCGCACGCGCGGCGGCGAGCGCAGGCTCGAGCCCGGCCGAGACATCGACGTACGAGCGGAGACCGATCGCGACCGCGTGGGCGGCTTCCAGCGGATCGGGATCGTCGTAGGTCAGCTCGAGGCCCGGGATGACCAGCAGGTCGTACAGCTCTCGGGCGCGCAACGCCTCCGTACGCAGGTCGGCGAGATACGCGCCGTAGTTCCCGGCGTGCACCTCTCGCTCCTCGCGCGGCGCGTGGTCTGTGACGGCGAGCACGTCGAAGCCGCGCCGACCGTAGAGATCGCAGAGCTCGCGCACCGAGAGGTCTCCGTCGCTCCAGGTTGTGTGCGCATGGAGCTCACAGAGCAGCGGACTCGGCTTCGGCGGCATGCCCGAAGTATTCCCTGCAATTAGCGCTTTTCGGTGTGTGTTCTCCACCTCGCCACCAAGGTTTCACCAGGGCGAGCGCCGGGCGACGATCAGCTGACGAAGTAGATCGTGCACGCAAGGCCGGCCACGAAGCAGTAGATCGCAAACGGCGTCAGGGTCTTCGTCTCGAAGTAGCGCATCAGGAACTTCACGGCGAGATAGGCCGTCAGCGCCGAGCAGAGCGCGGCGACGAGCGCCTGGCCGCGCACGCCGTCACCGGCGTGGCCGAAGAGCTCGGGCAGCTTCAGCAGGGCGGCGGCGCCGATGATCGGCGTCGCGAGCAGGAAGGCGAACCGCGCCGCATCCTTGTGCGAGAGGCCGACGTACAGGCCTCCCCCCATCGTCGCGCCGGAGCGAGAGAACCCCGGGATGAGCGCGATCGCCTGCGCGGCCCCGACGAAGAACGAGCCGCGCCACGACACGGTTCGGGCGATGCGCGCGTCGTCCTCGACGTCGGTGACCGGCGCCCGGCGGCGCAAGAGCTCCGCGCCGTAGAGCACCAGCCCGTTGAGCGTGAGGAAGATCGCGGCCGAGGTGGGCGAGGCGAAGATCTTGCGCAGCGAGTCCTGCAGCGTCAGTCCAAGGATCCCGGCGGGGATGGTGCCGACGACGAGCAGCCAGCCGAGCTTCGCGTCCGGGTCGTTGTCGGAGATCTCGCGGTCGCGCAGCGAGCGTCCGATCCCCTTCAGGATGCGCATCCAGTCGCGCCAGAAGAAGAGGAACAGCACGATCGCGGTCGCCAGATGCGTCGCGACCAGGAAGGTCAGGAAGTACTTGTCGTTCTGGTGGATGTTCCAGCCCAGCAGCTTCGGCAGGATGACGCTGTGCCCCAGGCTCGAGACGGGGAAGAGCTCGGAAACGCCCTGCAGCAGCCCCAGCACGATCGCGCGGGGATAGGTGATCAGGGCGGCGAGGATCACGTGGCTGTCGAGGCGCGCTTCGGGCCGGACCGGAACCACGCGAACGCGAAGCAGGCGAGGCCGACCAGGAACGCGGCGATCCCGTGCTTTGTGTGGTGATGGCTGGATCCGGCCTGGTGCCCGGGGAAGAAGCCGGGCAGCGACTTCGCCGGCTCGGCCCAGTAGACGATCGCGACCGCGATCAGGACGATCCCGACGACGATGGCGAGGGCAACAAGGAGGCGATCGTTCCGCATTCGCCCGGCAGCATACGGATCCGGCCCGCTGGACGGCTCGGTAACCAAAACGCAACCCGGCGGCCACCAGCTTCGGCGACAATGTGAATCCTCGTGGCCACGATCGTCCAACCGCGCTCTGACGCCGGATACGACACCCTGCTCAATCGTGAGCTCTCTCAGCTCGACCTGATTCGGCGGGTGCTCGAGCTCGCCGCCGACCCGAACGAGCCGCTGCTCGAGCGGGTCAAGTTCTGCGGAATCGTCTCGTTGATCCTCGACGAGTTCTTCATGGTTCGCGT
>PLDP01000204.1 GCA_003136795.1 Actinomycetota bacterium | reverse complement strand
TCGACGCCGGCCTCATCGGTGAACCGGGCGTCGGCCGGGCGCTGGCGTTCGTGATAGGCGCGGATGCGGGCCGCGGCGAAGGCGATGGCCGCCCGCACCTCGACCGCGCACTCGGCGGCGGCGGCCGCGCTCTCGCCGGACGAGGGCGAGGGAGCCACCGACCTGATCGCCCTCGCCGAGCGCTCGGTCGCACCGGTCGAGCGGCTCGCGCCGGAGCTCCAGAGCGCCGGGGACGCGCTCCGCCAGGCGGGCCTGCAGTTGCGAGAGGTCGCGTCGGACCTGCGCGCGTTCCTCGCGTCGCTCGAGGCCGAGCCCGGGCGGCTCGAGCAGCTCGAAGGCGAGCTCGAGCGCTTCTCCGACCTGAAACGACGCCACCACGCGCAGACCTTCGCCGAGCTGCTCGAGCGTGGGGAGGAGGCACGACGTGAGCTGGGGGCACTCGCCGAGGGGCACGATCCCGTTCGAGCGGCAGCGGACGCGCTCGCGGCGGCGCAGGCCGAGGTCGACCGCCTGCACGCCGAGCTGCGGGCCGCGCGTCACGCGGCGGCGGAGCCTTTCGCCGCTGCTGTCGCGGCCGAGCTGCAGGCGATCGGGCTCGGCGAGGGCGAGTTCCAGGTCGTGCTCGGCGAGCGCGATCCGGGCTCGACGGGCGCGGACGACGTGGCCTTCCTGATCCGGCCGAATGCGGGGCTGCCGTTCGGGCCCGTCGCGGAGACGGCATCGGGGGGCGAGCTCTCACGCGTCGCGCTCGCGATCGCGGCGGTCGCGGGCGGGGAGACGATGGTCTTCGACGAGATCGACGCGGGCATCGGCGGGACGACCGCGCACGCGGTCGCGGAGACGCTGCGGCGCCTCGCGGCGCGCGCCCAGGTGGTGACGATCACGCATCTGCCGCAGATCGCGACCGTCGCCGACCGGCACTTCGCGGTGGAGAAGATCCCCGGCGACCCGACACACACGCGCATCGAGCCGCTCGACGACGCGCAGCGGCGGGACGAGCTCGAGCGGATGCTCGGCGGGGCCGACTTCCTCGCTTCGATCGACCGCGGTGCTGGTGTCTGACACCGTGACGGTGTCTGACACCTTTTCGAAGCGCCGCGGCAGGTCGGGCAGAGGTGTCAGACACCTGCGGTGTCAGACACCACGCCGTGATGTCTGAAGCGAGCCTCGAGCTGCTGGCCCCGCGCGAGGATGTCTGGAAGTTCCTGGCCGAGCCATATCACCTGCCCGACTGGTGGCCGGGGATCACGGGCGTCGAGCCCGACCTGCGTGGCTTCGCCGCCGGCGCCCGCTGGAAGGTGCATGGGACCAAGCGCAACGTCTTCGCCGGGCGACGCAGCGTCGAGACGATGCTGCTCGTGCGCGAGATCGACCTCTACGAGCGGTGGAGCTTTCACATCCTCGAGCCGAAGCGCGACGCCGAGGTCCGCCTCCGCGCGACCGGCGAGAACCGGACACTCGCCACCGTTGTTGACAGTCGCGGCAACGCGAAGATCGCCGTGAGGCGGCTCTACGATCTCGTTCAGACGGCCGCGCGGCTCTAGAAAACCATCTAGCCGACGTGCCCCCTACCATCCCGCGAGTGATTCCGGGGGTCGCACTGCTAGGATGGAGTCCCGTGAAGCTGTTCACGGGGAGACGCGCGTAGGTGGCCAAGTTTGTTTTCGTCACCGGCGGTGTCGTCTCGTCTCTCGGGAAAGGGATCACCGCTGCATCGCTCGGGCGGCTGCTGAAGGCGCGCGGCCTGAAGGTGCAGGTGCAGAAGTTCGACCCGTACATCAACGTCGACCCGGGGACGATGAGCCCGTTCCAGCACGGCGAGGTCTTCGTCACCGAGGACGGCGCCGAGACCGACCTGGACATCGGCCACTACGAGCGTTTCATCGACGAGAACCTGTCGCGCGCCGCGAACCACACCGCCGGCGCCGTGTGGGATCGCGTGCTGCGCAAGGAGCGCAAGGGCGAGTACCTCGGCTCGACCGTGCAGGTGATCCCGCACATCACGAACGAGATCAAGGCACGCATCCGCTCGGTCGCCGAGGCCACCGACACCGACGTCGTCATCACCGAGATCGGCGGCACGGTGGGCGACATCGAGTCGCAGCCGTTCCTCGAGGCGATCCGCCAGTTCCGGCGCGAGGTCGGCCCCGAGAACGTCATCTACCTGCACGTCACACTCGTCCCGTTCATCGACACCGCCGGCGAGCTGAAGACGAAGCCCACGCAGCACTCGGTGAACGAGCTGCGCCGCAGCGGTGTCCATCCCGACGTGCTCGTCTGCCGGTCGACGGAATCGCTGCCGCGTGAGATCCGCGAGAAGATCGCGCTCTTCGCCGACGTCGACGTGGACGCGGTGATCACGAACCCCGACGTGTCGGACGTCTACCTCGTTCCGCTCGCGCTGCAAGAGCAGGGGCTCGACGAGCTCGTCTGCCGCAAGCTCGGCATCGACGCGCCCGCCGCTGACCTCGGCGACTGGCTGCAGCTGACCGAGCGGATCAACGCACGGAAGGAATCCGTCGAGATCGCGCTCGTCGGCAAGTACGTCAAGCTGCACGACGCCTATCTCTCGGTGCACGAGGCGCTCAAGCATGCGGGCATTCACAACGGCTGCCGCGTGCACGTGCGCTGGGTCGACGCCGAGGACATGACGCTCGAGGAGGCGCGCGCCGAGCTGGCGGGCGTCGACGGCGTGCTCGTGCCGGGCGGCTTCGGCTCACGCGGCTGGGAGGGGAAGATCCTCGCCTGNNGATCTCGGCGGCACGATGCGCCTCGGCGCGCAGGCCGTCGAGCTCGCCGAAGGAACGCGCACGCGTGAGGTGTACGGCGGCGAGACGGTGATCGCCGAGCGGCACCGCCACCGCTACGAGGTGAACAACGCGTTCCGCCAGCAGCTGATCGACGCCGGGATCGTCGTCAGCGGCACGTTCCAGGAAGGCCGGCTCGTCGAGATCGTCGAGCTGCCCGACCACCCGTGGTTCGTGGCCTCGCAGTTCCATCCCGAGTTCAAGTCGCGGCCCACGCGGCCCGCACCGCTGTTCCGTGAGTTCGTGGCCGCAGCGCTGCAGCGGGCGCGCACGCGCGCCGGCGTCGAAGTCGCCTAGGATCCCCCTCCGGTGCCGCCGGACGTCCTCGATCTGTTCACGGAGCTCGCCGCGGTTGCGAGCCCGCCCGGCGAGGAGCGCGCGGTGGCGGATCTCGTCATCCGCTATCTCCGCGACTGCGGGCTCGACGTCGACGAGGACGCCTGCGGGCCGGCGATCGGCTCCACGATGGGCAACCTCTACACGCGGATCGAGCCGACGGCCGAGGGGGAGCCGCTCCTGCTCTGCGCCCATCTCGACACCGTGCCGCCGACTGCGGCGATCGAGCCGGTCGTCGAGGACGGGGTCGTCCGCAACGCCGCCGGCACGATCCTCGGCGCCGACAACAAGGCTGCCGTCGCGGCGATGCTCGAGGCGACGCGCCTGATCCTCTCCGAGCGCCGCCCACACGCCGGCCTCGAGCTGCTCTTCACTCCGAAGGAGGAGGTGGGGCTCGTGGGTGCGTACGCCTTCGACCACACCCGGCTGCGTGCGCGGACCGGCTACGTCTACGACCAGGCGGCGCCGATCGGCGTGGTGATCCTCGGCGCGCCGTACTCGCAGTCCCTCGAGGTGACCTTCCACGGGCGTGCTGCGCACTCCGGCATGCAGCCGGAGGACGGACGGTCGGCGATCGCCGCAGCGGCGCGCGCGATCTCCGAGTTTCGGCTCGGGCGCGTCGACGAGGACTCGACGGCGAACGTCGGCACGATCTCCGGCGGCACCGCGACGAACATCGTTCCCGAGTGGTGCACGTTCGTTGCCGAGGCGCGCTCGCAAGACGAGCGCAAGCTCGCCGACCTGATCCAGGAGATGCAGGACGCCATTACGTTCGCGGCCGGCGTCTGGGACTGCGACGTCGAGACGAAGGCGCGCAAGAGCTACCGCGGCTATCGCTTCGCCAAGTCCGACCGGGCGGTCGCGCTTGCCGTCAAGGCGCTGACGGGCCGCGGGTACACGGTGACCTACGAGCTGTCCGGCGGGGCCGCGGATGCGAACGTCTTCAACGAGCGCGGCCTCGAGTGCGTGAATCTCGCGAACGCGATGGCCGACATTCACACGCCGAGCGAGCACATAGCGGTCGCCGACCTGGAAGCGATGGTCGACGTGACGCTCGCGCTCGTCGACGCTGCTCTCGTCTAGTAGAAGACGGACGTTCGCACGCGGCTGCGCAGCTCGTCGCCGCGCAGGTAGCGGCCGAGGTTGTCCGCGAAGAGCTCGACGATCCGCTCGTTCTCGTGCCACGACAGGGCGGAGGTGTGCGGGCTGACGATCACGTTGTCGAGCGCCCAGAGCGGACTCTCCGGCGGCAGCGGCTCTTGCGCGAAGACGTCGAGCGCCGCTCCGCGAAGCTGCCCCGAACGCAGCGCGTCGACGAGCGCTTCCTCGTCGACGACTCCGCCGCGGCCGACGTTGACGAAGATCGCGCCGCGGCGCATGCGCTCGATGCGGCTGCGGTCGATGAGGCCGCGCGTCTCCTCGGTCAACGGCAGCGTCACGACGATCGAGTCCGCCTGCGGCAGCAGCTCGTCGAGGTCACCGTGCGAACGGCGCACCGAGAGGACGTTCATCCCGAATGCCTCGGCCAGGCGGGCGACCTCGGTGCCGATCGAGCCGAGGCCGACGACGAGCACCGTCGAGCCGCGCAGCTCGTCGACGGGATAGTGGTCCCAGCGACGGTCGCGCTGGTCGGCGCGGAGACGAGGCAGACCTTTGGTGAAGGCGAGGATGCCGAAGATGCTCCACTCGGCGAGCGGCGTCGCGTGCACGCCCGCAGAGCTTGCCCACTGGATGCCCCCGAGCTCCTCCGGCGACAGCCCCGCGGCCGCGAGTTGCTGGCCCGCGCCGGCGAACGTCGCCTGGACGTAGCGCAGTCCGGGCGCCGTGCGCACCGCCCACGCGATCTGCCGCGGGTCCTCGCCGGGGAAGCCGTACAGGACCTCGGCCCCGGCGACCAGCTCGGCAAAGCGCCGTTCCTGGTCGGGCGTGCGCGTGAAGGAGGGATCGCCGACGTGATCCGACGGGAAACGCGGGTGTGGCAGCAGATCCGGATCGAACCGAACGTCGAGGCGCGGATCGACCTCGCGTAGGCGTTCGACGAGCTCCGCCTCGAGGGGTGTCGCGATCACGACTGGGACCCGATCCACGCTGTGGTTGTATCGATCTCGACGATCCTGCGGCGTCGGTAGGCTTCCGGCCGCCATGAGGATCGGCGTCGCAAAGGAGATCAAGCCGGACGAGTACCGGATCGCGCTGACGCCCGCAGGGGCGCTCGAGCTGATCAACCACGGCCACGAAGTCGCGATCGAGCAGGGCGCAGGCGCGGGCAGCGCGTTTCCCGANNGCCTGCGCGAAGGGCTGATCCTCTTCACGTACCTGCACATCGCGGCGGACGAGCCGCTGACGCGGGCGCTGATCGACTCGGGCATCACCGCGGTCGCCTACGAGACCGTCGAGGTGGGACGTTCGCTGCCGCTGCTTGCGCCGATGTCGGAGGTCGCGGGACGGCTTGCGCCGCAGGCAGGCGCGTACTTCCTCGAGAAGCCGGTCGGCGGCCGCGGCCTGCTCCTCGGCGGCGTTCCCGGTGTCGCGCCGGGTCGCGTCGTCGTTGTCGGCGGCGGCGTCGTCGGCTACAACGCCGCGGTGATCGCGCTCGGCCTCGGGGCCCAGGTGACGATCCTCGAGCGGTCGATCGACCGGATGCGCCACCTCGAAGAGGTGCTCTCGGGCCGTGTAACGCTCTTGATGAGCTCAAGGCTGCAGGTTGCCGCCTCGGTTGAGGACGCCGACCTCGTGATCGGCGCCGTCCTGATCCCAGGCGCGGTCGCGCCGAAGCTCGTGACGCGGGAGATGATCGCGAGCATGAAGGAAGGCGCCGTGGTGGTCGACGTCGCGATCGACCAGGGAGGCTGCTTCGAGACCTCGCACGCGACGACGCACGCCGATCCCGTCTACGTCGTCGACGGCATCACGCACTACTGTGTCGCGAACATGCCCGGCGCTGTGCCGATCACGTCGACCAAGGCGCTGACGAACGCGACGCTGCCGTACGTCGAGGCGATCGCCAACCTGGGCCTCCGCGCGGCGGTCGCACACGACCCGGCGCTCGCCAAGGGTGTGAACGTGATCGAGGGCAAGCTGACCTACGAGGCTGTCGCCGAGGCGCACGGGCTTTCGTACACGCCGCTCGACGACGTGCTGCCCGTCAGCGCGGTCTAGTTCGCTGCGGCGTCGGCCTTGGCTTTTTTCTTCGCGGGCGACGGACTGATCTGCACGACGAGCCACGTGGCTCCTGCCGCGAGCGTGATCACGCAGACGATGAACACCGCGATTCCGAGCAGTCCGAGAACGTTCTCCACCACGGAAGTAGGATAGCCCAGTGGCTCGTGCGTGCGTCATCGTGCTGGACGCCGTCGGAGCGGGTGAGCTGCCGGACGCCTCTGAGTTCGGTGATGCGGGGTCGAACACCCTCGGCAACGTCGCCCGCGCCGTCGGCGGCCTCGACCTCCCGACGTTGGAGGCGCTCGGTTTCGGCAACATCGAGCCGCTGGAGGGCTGCGCCCCCCAGCCGGGGGCCCCTGCGGTCGCAGGACGGCTGCTGGAGCGCTCGAAGGGCAAGGACACGACGACGGGCCACTGGGAGCTGATGGGGGTCGTGACGCCCCAGGCGATGCCGACCTACCCGTACGGCTTCCCCGACGAGGTGATCGATCCGTTCATGAACCGGACCGGCCGCGGCGTGCTCGGCAACAAGCCGGCGAGCGGGACGGAGATCATCCAGGAGCTCGGCGAGGAGCACCAGCGGACCGGCAAGTGGATCGTCTATACGAGCGCGGACTCGGTCTTCCAGATCGCCGCGCACGAGGAGACGGTGCCGCTCGAGGAGCTGTACGACGCGTGCCGGACCGCGCGCGAGATCCTCACGGGCAAACACGCCGTCGGCCGCGTGATCGCGCGCCCCTTCACCGGCAAGCCGGGCTCGTACGAGCGGACGCCGAACCGGCACGACTTCTCGCTCGAGCCGAGGCGGCCGAACTACCTGTCGCTCGTGCGCGACGCCGGTCACAAGGTCTACGGCGTCGGCAAGATCGGCGACATCTTCGCGCACCAGGACATCGACGAGGAGTTCCCGACGAAGTCGAACGTGGAAGGCATTCAGAAGACGGAAGAGCTGCTCCGCACGGTCGAGGAGGGCCTCATCTTCACGAACCTTGTCGAGACAGATTCCCTCTGGGGCCACCGGAACGACCCGGTGAACTTCCATCGCTGCCTGCAGGACTTCGACCGCCGGCTGCCCGACCTGCTCGACGCGCTGCGGCCCGACGACCTCTTCATCCTCACCTCCGACCACGGCTGCGATCCGACGACGCCGTCCACGGATCACTCACGCGAGCACGCGTTGCTGCTCGTGTACGTCGAAGGGCGCAACGCAGCGGGACGCGTGCACGAGGAGGGCGAGTTCGCTGACGTCGGCGCGACCGTCAACTCCTGGCTGGGCGGTCGCCCGCCCGGCAAGGGCATTCCCGGCGCGTCGATCGTGGAGCGGTCATGAGCGAGCGGCAAGGCGACCTCCCGCTCGACAACCCGATGCTCGTGCGTTGGGAGTTTGCGAGCGAGGAGCGGCTCGCCACGCGCAATGCGATCCACCGCCAGCTGATCGAGGGATTCAACGCCGAGGACATGGTCTTCGACGCCGTTGGTGAAGTGGAGCCCCAGCGCGTGCTCGAGGTCGGCTGCGGCGCAGGGGAGATGGCGGAGCGAATTGCGGCCGAGCTCGGTTCCGACGTGCTGGGTCTCGATCTCTCCGAGCGGATGGTCGATTTGACACGCAAGCGCGGTGTCGAGGCGGTGCTGGGCGACGTTCAGGCATTGCCCTTCGAGGACGGACGGTTCGACTGCGTGGTGGCGGGCTGGGTGCTCTACCACGTTGCCGATCGCGACCACGCGATCTCGGAGTGTGCTCGCGTTCTGCGCCCGGGCGGCCGGTTCGTCGCCGCCACGCTCGCCGACGACAATCTCTCCGAGCTGTGGGATTACCTTGGCGAGCCGCGCGAACGCAGTCTTGGATTCTCCACCGCGAACGGCGCCGAGCAGCTCGCGCGCCACTTCGCGCACGTCGAGGCGCGGCAAGCGGAGGGTGTCGTCGCCTTCCCGACCCCGGAGGTGATGAGGAGGTTCGTCGCCGCCAACATGACCCGCGCCTACGCAGCTCCGAACGTGCCGCAGTTCACCGAGCCCGTGCGGATGCGCAGCCACCACACGGTGTTCGTTGCGACCAAGCCCGCCTGATGCGGTACGACGACCCCGTCCTCGTACGGAAGCAGTACGAGCGCGAGGACAACCTGCGGGCCCGCCAGAACCTCTACGAGGAGACGTCCGGCCCGCACGCTCCCGATGTTCTCTGGCAGACGCTTGTCGAGTGGGGGCCACGGCGCGTGCTCGAGGTCGGCGGCGGGCCGGGTGAGCTCTCCGAGCGGATACAGAACGAGCTCGGCGCAAGGGTTTCCTTCGTCGATCTCTCGCCACGCATGGTCGAGCTGGCGCAAGTGCGCGGCATCGATGCGCAGGTCGGCGACATCCAGGAGCTGCCGTTCGAGGAGGGCACGTTCGACACCGTCGTTGCCGCGTGGATGCTCTACCACGTGCCCGACATCGACCGCGGGCTCGCCGAGGTCGCGCGCGTCTTGCAGCCCGGCGGCGCGCTGGTCGCCGTCACGAACTCCGTCCACCACCTGCGTGAGCTGCGTGATCTCGTCGCACAGCCAAATCTGTGGGCCGAGACGTTCAGCCGCGAGAACGGCGAGAGCTACCTCGGCCGCCACTTCGCGCACATCGACCGGTTCGACATGGAGACGATCGTGACGGTCCGGGACCGTCAGAAGCTCGTCGCCTACTGCGACTCGATGAACCTCGAGACGCAGCCGGTGCCCGGGGACGTGGAACTGCCGTTCATCGTGCACGGCCGCTCCTCGATCTTCCTGGCGACGACGTGATCAGGCCCGCCGAGCTGATCCAACGCAAGCGCGACGGCGAGGAGCTTCCCGACGAGGAGCTCGCCGAGCTGATCCTCGGCTATGCGCGCGGCGAGGTGCCCGACTACCAGATGGCTGCCTTCTGCATGGCGGTCTTCTTCCGNNTCGACAAGCTCGAGTCGATCCCCGGCTACCGGACCGAGCTGAGCCTCGACGAGTTCGTCGACCAGGTGCGCGACATCGGCGTCGCGATCATCGGCCAGACGGGCGACCTGGTGCCGGCCGACAAGCTGCTCTACGCGCTGCGCGACGTGACCGCGACCGTCGACCAGCTCTCCCTGATCGCGGCCTCGATCATGTCCAAGAAGATCGCCGGCGGCGCGCAGGCGATCGTCCTCGACGTGAAGGTCGGCGACGGCGCGTTCATGAAGACGCTCGAGGGCGCGCGGGAGCTCGCCGAGACGATGATCTCGCTCGGCCGGCAGGCGGGACGTGAGGTTGTCTGCCTCCTCACGGACATGGACCAGCCGCTCGGAGCGGCGGTTGGCAACGCCCTCGAGGTCCGGGAGGCGCTCGAAACGGTCCGCGGACATGGGCCCCCCGACTTCACGGAGGTCGTGCTCGACGCCTGCGGCAAGCTGCTCGCGCTCTCCGACCTCGGCATCGACGAGGCGGAAGGACGACGTCGAGCCGAGGCCGCGGTCGCCGACGGGAGCGCCGAGACGGTCTGGCGCCTCTGGATCGAGGCGCAGGGCGGGACCTCCGACGAATCGGCATTGCCGGTCGCTCCGGTGATCCACGAGGTGATCGCACCGCGGGGCGGCTACGTGCGCGAGCTCGGCGCGACCCGCATCGGCAACGCCGCCGTGCACCTCGGCGCGGGGCGGCGCACCAAGGAGGACAGCGTCGATCACGCCGTCGGCATCGTCTGCCGCGCCAAGCGCGGGACGCGGGTCGACGCGGGCGACGTGCTCGCGCTCGTCCACGCCCGCACCGACACCCAGGCCGGCGAGGCCGCGCGCGAGGTGCTGGCCGCATACGAGCTCGCCGACGAGCCGCCGGCCGAACGGCCGGTGCTGCTGGAGGTCGTCGGCTAGTACGGTGCGGACGTGCCCGAGCTGCCCGAGGTCGAGACCGTTCGCCGCCGGCTCGCGCCCGTGCTCGAGGGACGGACGTTCGTCGAGGTCGAGATCGCCGACGCGCGCCTGACGCGCCCGCTCGACCCGGTCGAGGTCGCCCGGGAGCTCGAGGGGGAGCGTGTCGCGCTCGTCGATCGCCGTGGCAAGTATTTGATTGTTCGGTTCGAATCGGGAAGGGCGCTCCTGGTTCACCTCCGGATGACGGGGTCGTTGCTGCACGGCGAGCGGGGACAGCTGCCGGACGATCCCCACCGCCATGCTGTTGTCAGGCTAGACGACGGGTCGGACGTCGCCTACCGCGATGTCCGCCGCTTTGGCACGTGGCTGCTCCTCGAACCGGCCGACGTGGACACGTACGTCAACGCGCGCGTCGGCCGCGAGCCGCTCGCCGCGGCGTACAGGGCCAGGCACCTCGCCGAGCAGCTCGAAAGCAGGAGGGCGCCGATCAAGGCAGCGATCCTCGACCAGCGCACGGTCGCCGGCGTGGGGAACATCTATGCGGACGAGGCGCTCTGGCGCGCGCAGATCCATCCGCTGACGCCGGCCTCGACGCTCGGCCCGGACGAGGTGAAGGCGCTCCATCGCGCCATTCGCCAGGCGCTGCAGGCCGGGATCCGCCGGCAGGGCTCGACGCTCCGCGACTACCGCCTCCCGGACGGCGGCACCGGCAGCGCCCAGCACGAGTTCAAGGTCTACGGGCGCGGCGGTGAGCCGTGCGACCGCTGCGGGACGCCGATCGACAAGATCCGGGTCGCAGGCCGCGGTACGTGGTACTGCCCGAGCTGCCAGCTCTACTCCGCGAGCCGGCCCTCGCGGTCGAGGCGCCAGAGTTCGGTGTAGCCGCCGATCGGCCGCTCGTCGATCAGGATCTGCGGCACCGTCCAGCCGCCGGTCAGGTCGTGCAGGGTGGCGCGGAAGCCGGGATCCTTGTCGAGCGAGATCTCCTCGTAGTCGAGGCCGAGCCCGTCGAGGAGCGCCTTCGCNNGTTTACAACGGAGAACGGCGAATCGGGATTCCCCGGGGGCGTCTCTAGACTGGCCCGAATGGGCAGCCGCACGTACAAGAGCGAGGCAATCGTCCTGCGCTCGATCCGCTTTTCCGAGGCCGACCGGATCCTGCACCTCTACAGCGCCGAGCGAGGCCGGATCGGCGCGATCGCCAAAGGCGTCCGCAAGACGAAGTCGCGGTTCGGGGCGCGGCTCGAACCGCTGTCGCACGTCGAGCTGATGCTGCACGAGGGAGGGGGCGAGCTGCAGACGATCACCGGCGTCGAGCTCCTGCGCTCGCATCACGCCACCCGCGAGGACAACTACCGGCTGAACGTGGGGCTGATCGGCGCCGAGGCGATGCTGCGGCTCTTCGGCGAGCCCGAGGCGAACGAGCGCGCGTTCGGCGCGCTCGCGAAATTCCTCGACGTGCTCGACGAGACGCCGCCCGCCGAGAGCCGGCCGGCCGTCGATCCGCTCGCGCTCTCGTTCCAGCTGAAGCTGCTCTGGCTCGCCGGCTACCTGCCGCATCTGACGAGCTGCGTCGAGTGCGGCTCGGATGCCCAGCTGGTCGCGTTCTCGGCGCGGGCCGGGGGCGGGGTGTGCGCCGCGCATGCGGCGAATGCGCTGCGGATCTCGCCGGAGGGCATCGCCGGCATCGAACGGCTCCTGTCGACGCCCCTTGCGGACGCAGGGTCGGCCGAGCTCTCGGAGCGCGCGCGACGCGACGCGCTTGCGGTGATCACGTCGTCGTACGAGGAGCACGGAGGCTTCCGTCTGAGGACGTTGTCTGCGTGAAGCGGGAGCTCGGCGACGGCATCGAGCTGGACGACGACAAGGCGCGGATCGACCGTGCCGAGGTGCACCGCTTCCTCAGCGAGGAGAGCTACTGGGCGACGGGGCGGGCGCGCGAGACGCAGGACCGGCTGATCGACGAGGCCTCGCGGGTCGTCGGGCTCTACGACGGCTCGCACCAGATCGGGTTCTGCCGCGCGTTCACCGACGGCCTGGCGCTCGCGTACCTCGCGGACGTCTACGTGCTCTCCGACTATCGCGGTCGCGGCCTCGGCGAAGCGCTCGTGCGCGAGATGGTCGACCGCGGTCCGTATGCGGAGGTCAAGTGGCTCCTGCACACGACCGACATGCACCCGCTCTATCGCAAGCTCGGCTTCGAAGAGCCGAGTCAGAAGGTGATGGAGAGACGTTCGACGAGGAACGCAAGCGAGAGCGGATAGCGGCCGCTCATGCCCCGGTGGCTGCCGTCGACGAGCTCGAAGTGCAGCCGCTCCTCGGGCAGCCCGGCAGCGAGGAGCGCGCGGCGCAGCGCGACCGCGCCGAGATCGAGGAAGTACTCGTCGCTGCGGCCCGCGTCGAGCCACACGCCGCGCAGTTCGGCCAGGCTCTCTGCGCTGGAGGCGGTGAGGCGGACCGGATCGTGCTCGAGCCACTGCGCCCAGGCGTCCGGCACGAGCTCGGCGGTCTCCGGATCGAACGGCAGCGTGCCGTCCCCGAAGGCGAGTGCCGCCGAGCCGAGCTCGACGAGGAGCGCGTCGCCGCCCGAGTGGAGGCCGTTCAGCGACGACCAGAACGCATCCAGTGACCCGTCAAAGCGATCCCGCAGCTCACGCGCCCCGGCCGCGAAGTCGCGCGCGACCGACACCTCGAACAACGCTACCGGTGCGTGGGCCGCGGCCGCGCTGAACAGGTCGGGTCGCGCGAGCGCGTTCACGATCGCGCCGTACCCGCCCGAGGACTTGCCCTGTAGGCCGCGGGCGTCGTTCGTCGGGTAGTGCTCGTCGACGAACGGGACCACCTCGTCGCAGAGATACGTCCCGTAGGCGCCGATCCCCGCTGAGTCGATCCACTGCGAGCCGCCGACCGATGTCCACCCGTCGACGAGCACCACCACAGCTTTGGGCGCGAGTGCGTCGATCGCCTCCGGGTACGACCGCTCGAACGGCTCCACGTTGAACCACGACAGCGCCGAGCGCATGTGCGCGTGCAGCACGTACACCGTCGGATAGCGCTGTGAGCGGTCGTCCGGCGACCACACCCACAGGTCACGCTGGTAGGGATCGCCGCGGTGGTTCCCGCGGAGCGCCTCGGAGGCGAGCGAGTGCCTCTGCCAGCTCAAGCGCGCGGGTGCCACGGCTGCTCGAGCCTGTCGAGCAGCAGGCGCTTGGCGCCGTCGAGCGGGATGCGCTCCTGCTGGAGCGTGTCGCGGTCGCGCAGCGTGATCGTGCCGTCGGCGAGCGTCTGCTCGTCGATCGTCAGTCCCCACGGCGTCCCGATCTCGTCCTGGCGCCGGTAGCGCTTGCCGATCGCCGCGGCGTCGTCGTACTCGGCNNTCGCAGAGGAACGCGAGGAACGCGCGGCCGACGCCGATTGCGGGCTCGATCACGTACGGGACGTAGCGCTCCTCGTGGCCGATCCACTCGAGCGTCGTCCCCGACGCCTCGCTGTGCTGGCGCAGGTCGTAGTCGCCCCGGTTCGCAACGCCCTCGAGCTCTTGCCAGCCGATCGGGAACAGGTACTCGAGATCCGAGGTCGCGCTCGAGTAGTGCGAGAGCTCGTCGG
>PLDP01000067.1:2689-5443 GCA_003136795.1 Actinomycetota bacterium | reverse complement strand
CAGCGCGAGGTGCTCGGCCAGGTGCAGTTCACCCAGCGCGGCCCCAACGCGCTGACCGACGTGGACGAGCTGCTCGCCGAGCTGGAGCGCGTGCGCGCCGCGGGGCTCGCCGTCAACAACGAGGAGCTCGCCTACGGCCTGCGGTCGATCGCCGCGCCCGTGCGGTCGCAGAGCGGCGAGGTCGTGGCGGCGATCAACCTCGCCGTGCACCGGACGATCGTTTCGCTCGACTCGCTCGTCGCGCACCTCGGCCCGCAGCTCAAGCACACCGCAGCCGAGATCTCGGCCCGCATCGGGCACAGCCCGGCCGGAACCTGACCGCTCAGTCGGGCTCGACCGTCACCTCGAGCAGCAGCGGCGCCGTCCGATCGCGCAGGCCCGGCACGAGCTCGTCGAGCGCCACGCCGAGCGCGTCGGCGTCGTCGATGCGCCGCGCCTCGCAGCCGAACGCTTCCGCGATCGCGGCGATGTCGACCGCACCGAAGGACGGCCAGGCGGGCGGCCCACCCTGGCGCGCCGCGAGCTGGTCCATGATCCGGTAGCCGCCGTTCTTCAGCACGACGACGAGCGGGCCGATGCCGTAGCGCGCGGCGCTCCAGAAGCCCTGGATCCCGAAGACGGTCGAGCCGTCGCCGAGCACCGCGACGACCGGCCGTTCGGGCAGGCCCATCCGCAGGCCGACCGACGCGGGCAGCCCCCAGCCGAGGCCGCCCATCGCGGGACTGACCAGGCCGAGCGGCTGCCGCGCAGGCACGCGCAGCATCAGCTCGTCGCGGTTCGACGGGCACTCCTCGACGACGACCACGTCTGCCGGCAGCCGGTCGCCGAGCGCCTGCAGGACGTGGGCCGCCTTCAGCGGCGCGCCCGGCGGCGGCGGCTCGGGCCGCTGGAAGAGCGCGCTCTCCGGGCGCGGTCGCTGCGAGAGACGCGCCGCGAGCTCGAGGCACACGAGGTCGGGCGCCGCGAGGACGGCGAGCTCGGCCGGGCTCCGGTGCACCTCGTCGGCGTCGTCGCTGACGACGGCAAGCACGGTTCCCTCGCGCGCGAACGGCCCGGGGTCGTACGAGGTCTGGCGAAAGATGGGCGCGCCGACGGCGACGACGAGGTCGTACGGCTGCAGCGTCTCGCGCAGCTGCGGGCGCAGGAACGGGAGCGGCCCCGCCCACTGCGGATGGTCCTGCGGAAATCCCGCCTGCCCGCTGAAAGGCTCCTGGTAGACGGGCGCGCCGAGCCGCTCGGCGAGCGCCACGAGCGCTGCCCAGCGCTCGGGCGTGTCGAGCCGCGCACCGGCGACGAACGCGGGCCGCGCCGAACGGTCGAGCAGCTCGGCGAGCGCGGACACCGATTCGTCGTCGACGGCGCCGGGGCGCAGCACGCGCTGCGGCGCGGCCACCTCGTGCGGCTCGCCCGCCTCCTCGAGCCAGTCGCCCATCGGCACGATCACGATCGCCGGCCCGCGCTGCGTCTCGGCCTCGTGGTAGGCGCGCTCGAGCGCCCCGGGCACGTCCTGCGCCCGAGCCGGCTGCGAGACCCACACCGGGTAATCGCCGGCCAGGCCTTCAAGGCGGCCGGCGAGGAACGGCTCGAACGCGATGTGCCGCCGGTCCTGCTGCCCGACCGCGATCACGATCGGCGTCCGGTTCACGCGCGCGGTAGCGATCGCGTTGACGGCGTTGCCGAAGCCGGGAGTTGTGTGCAGGAGGGCGAACGACGGGCGCCGGCGCGCGAGCGCATAGCCGCTGGCCATGCTCACCACGGTTCCTTCGTGCAGCCCGAGCACGAAGTTCAGGTCGTCCGGCAGCCCCGTCAGGAACGGGATCTCCGTCGAGCCGGGGTTCGAGAAGATGTCGGTGAGCTCGCGCCGCCGCAGGAAGTCGAACGTCGCGTCGCGGACGGTCAACTCCACACCTCGTCGGCGACCTCGACGATCAGCGCGAGCTTCGCCCACTGCTCGTCCTCGGACAGCGCGTTGCCCTCGACGGTCGACGAGAAGCCGCATTGCGGCGAGAGGCAGAGCTGCTCGAGCGGCGCGTACCGCGACGCCTCCTCGATCCTGCGCTTCAGCTCGTCCTTCGACTCGAGCGCGCCGCGCTTTGTCGTGACGAGACCGAGCACGACCTGCTTATCGCCCTTCGGCAGGAAGCGCAGCGGCTCGAAACCGCCCGAACGCTCGTCGTCCCACTCCATGAAGAAGCCGTCGACCTGGAGCTCGTTTAGGAGTGCCTCGGCGACGAAGTCGTAGCTTCCCTCCGCAGCCCAGGACGAGCGGAAGTTGCCGCGGCACATGTGCGTCGTCACGCTCATGTCCGTGGGGCGGTGGGCGAGCGACTCGTTTATGTGGCGGATGTACTCGACGTGCTGGCGCTCGGGATCGCCGCCGATCGAGGCCATGTAGTCGCGCTGGTGCGGGTCGTTCATGTACGCGAGGCTCGTGTCGTCGAACTGCAGGTAGGTGCAGCCGAGCTCGCCGAGGCGGCGCACCTCCTCCGCGTAGGCGGCCGTCAGGTCGGACCAGAACGCATCCATGCCGTCGTACACCGCCGGGTCGATCGCAGCCTTGCCGGCGCGGTAGTGGACCATGCTCGGCGACGGGATCGTCAGCTTCGGAACCGTTCGCGTCACCGTCTGCTGCAGGAACTCGAAGTCGTCGCCGAAGATCGTCTTCGAGATGCCGAGCTTCGAGCCCACGTGCAGCGCGGCGGGCGTGAACTCGATGTCGCCCTGCTCGTTGTGGAACTGCACGGCGAGATGACC
>PLDP01000067.1:0-2661 GCA_003136795.1 Actinomycetota bacterium | reverse complement strand
AGGCTCCCGACGTGGTCTGCGCGAAAGGGCGGCTTCGTCCGTTGCATCGGAACCTCCAGGGTCAGACCCGCTCGAGCCCGACGTAGTTCTCCGCCAGGCTCGTCGCGGCTGCGGTTGACGTTGTCACATAGCGCAGCTGGGAGAGCTGCAGCTTTCGGTCGAACTCGTCGGCGCCAGGCGCGTTGTGCAGCATCGAAGTCATCCACCACGAGAAATGCTCGGCGCGCCAGACGCGCCGCAGGCACTCCGTCGAGTAGGCGTCGAGCGCGGTGCGGTCGCCGTGGGCGTACCACTCGATGAGCGCGTCGGCGAGCACCCGCACGTCGTGCGCGGCGAGGTTCAGGCCCTTCGCCCCCGTCGGCGGGACGATGTGCGCCGCGTCGCCGGTGAGGAAGAGACGTCCGTGCTGCATCGGCTCGGCGACGAAGCTGCGCATGCCGGTGACCCCTTTCTCGAGCACCGGCCCTTCGTCGAGCGTCCAGCCGTCCAGCGCCGTGCGCGCCTGCAGCTCCTCCCAGATGCGCTCGTCCGGCCACTTCGCGATGTCCTCGTCGGGAGCGCATTGGATGTAGAGCCGGCTGCGCGTGGGCGAGCGCAGGCTGAGCAGCGCGAACCCTCGCTGATGGTGCGCGTAGACGAGCTCCTCGCTCGACGGAGCGACGTCGGCGAGGATGCCGAGCCAGCCGTAGGGATAGTCCCGCGCGAACGTGTGCAGGACCGTCTGGATCGCCGGCCGGCAGATGCCGTGGAAGCCGTCGCAGCCGGCGATCACGTCGCAGTCGAGCCGGTGCTCCTCGCCGTCGTGCTCGAAGCGAACGTACGGCTCGTCGCCGTCGAACCCGTGCACGCTCACCTCGTCGACGTCGAAGAGCAGCGGCAGGTCCTCTTCGAGCCGCACTGCGATCAGATCCTTGACGACCTCGGTCTGGCCGTAGATGACGATGCTGCGGCCACCGGTCAGCTCGTCCATCGGCACGTGGTGCCGCTCGCCGTCGAACTGCAGGTGGATGCCGCCGTGCACGATCGCCTCGCGGTGCAGGCGCTCGGTCACGCCCGCCCGCTCCAGCAGGTCGACGGTCCCCTGCTCGAGCACGCCGGCGCGGATGCGCGCCTCGACGTACTCGCGGCTTCGGTCCTCGAGCACGACCGATTCGATTCCCGTCCGGTGAAGCAGCGCGGCGAGAATCAGGCCGGCGGGACCGGCACCGACGATCGCGACGTGAGCGCGCAGGCGCATCACGATTCGTCGAGCACCGCCTGCGCGACTGCAAAGGCGCGGTTCGCGGCGGGCACGCCGCAATAGATCGCCGCGTGCAGCAGCACTTCCTTGATCTCGTCCGGCGTCAGCCCGTTCCGAAGAGCGGCCCGCACGTGCATTGCAAGCTCCTCGTGATGATTCAACGCAACCAGGGCGGTCAGCGTGATCGCGCTGCGCGTCTTGCGGTCGAGCCCCGGCCTCGCCCAGATCTCACCCCAGGCATAGCGCGTGATCAGATCCTGGAAGTCGGCGGTGAACTCGGTCGTCCGTTCGATCGCAGCATCGACGTGCTCGTCTCCGAGCACCTCGCGCCGCACTCTCATCCCGTCCTCGTGGCTCACAGATGCTCCTCGATCAGTCGGTTGAACACGTCGGCGCGTTCAACACTTGCAAGATGCGCAGCCCCGTCGATCACCTCGAACCGTGCACCGGGGATTCCGGCCGCGACCAGCTCGACGATCGCAGGCGGCGTCGAGGGATCCTCCGCTCCGGCGATCACGAGGGTCGGCGTGCGCACGGCAGCGAGCGCTTCGCGCACATCCCAGCGCGCCAGTGCCTCGCAACAGCGCGCATACCCCTCAGGCTCGATTGCGAGCATCGCTTCGCGATACGGAGCGACGTCCTCGAAGCCGGGCGTGAACCAGCGCGCGAGCACCGCGTCCACGATCGGTTCCAGGCCGCTCGCGCGCACCGTGGCCGCTCGGTCGATGTATTGCTCGCGGTTGTCGAACCGCGCGGCGGTGCAGGCGAGCACAAGACGGTCGAGCCGCTGAGGGACCGTCAACGCAAGCTGCATCCCGACCGCCCCGCCGAGCGAGAGGCCAACGAACGAGAAGCTGCCGTCGCCAACCGCAGCGAGAACGCCTGCCGCCAGGTCGCCCATGTCGTGCACCTCGGCAAGCGGCGCGCCGCCGTGGCCCGGATGGTCGACCCGCACGACCCGCTTGCCGACGAGCGCGGGCAGCTGCGCGTCCCAGATCGAGGACGCCGAGCCGAGCGAGCCGCAGAGTACGACAGTGCTGCTCATCCCGAGTGCAGCAAGAGGGCGCGGTCGACGAAGGCATCGACGGAGCCGAGNNCGCGCTCGTGCTCCTGCACGACGCTCTCCAGCAGGATCGCCGCATTCGCTCGCGCGTGACGCTCGCAGGCGATTGCGAGGACCGCACCGACGGGATTTCGCTTGTGCGGCATCGTCGAGGAGCCGCCCGCGTCGCGCTCGGCGACCTCCCCCACTTCGGTCTGTGCGAGGAGCACGACGTCGCCGCCGATCTTCGCCGCGGCGCCGGCGGCACCGGCGAGCGCGCCGGCCAGTTCTGCGACCGGCGTCCTCATCGTGTGCCACGGCAAGGCCGGCTCGCGCAGGCCGAGCTCGGCCGCGTAGAGCCGCAGCACCTCGGCGCCGT
>PLDP01000184.1 GCA_003136795.1 Actinomycetota bacterium | reverse complement strand
GCCAGCCGGGCCGGCGCACCACCCTCGCCCGCGACTCCTACGGCCGCTTCCTGCCGAGAACGGTCAGCGAGGCTCGAACTCGCTGACCGCAACGGGCGGTCGGCCTCCACCTAGGTAGTTCCTTCGGATGCGCGAAAGCGCATTCCGCGCGAGCCTGGCGACATGACTTTCGCGTTCGTGGTCGCAGGAACTCCTTCGCCCTCGCTGGCCGCGCTCTGCGACCAGGTCGACGCCGAGCTGCGCGATCTCGGCTGGTCGCGCGTCGAGGCCGCCGACGAGGCAAAGCTCGTCTTCAACCTGGTCGACACCGAGCACCCACGGCCGTTCCGGCGGCACGCGCGCGGAACCTACGCCGCGACGCTCTACGACGGCCCGGTCGACGACTCGACGATCATCGAAACCAGCTATCCGCTGCTCGTTCGCTCGCTCGCGAACATCGTGCTCGCGCATACCGGCGACGCGGTGTGGTTCACGACGATGGAGCGCGGGACCTACCGCGCGAGCGGTGCGTCACTCGCCTCTGCCCTGCTCGACCGGCTGCTGCCGCTCGCCACCGCGCGCCTCGTGATCGAGAACGACTTCCGTCGCGACCTCGAGCCCGAGCTCTGGAACGGCGACGCGCACACCGCGGAGATCCAGATGGCGGGTGCGCGGATCGACGAGCTCGGCCTGCTCCCCGCGCCGTTCCCGATCGACGACCTGCTCGACGAGCGCGACATGCGGCACGTCAAGCGCCTCTACGGCATCGGCGGCCTCTCGTACGGCAACCTCTCCGCGCGCAAGGACGCGCGCCGGTTCTGGATGAGCGCGTCGGGAGTCGACAAGTCGAAGCTCGAGGAGCCGGGCCGCGACATCCTGCTCGTCAGCGACTACGACGCCGACCGCGGCGTGATCGTCCTCAGCGTCCCGCCCGACTCAGAGCCCCGCCGCGTCTCCGTCGATGCGATCGAGCACTGGATGATCTACCAGGCCCATCCCGACATCGGCGCGATCCTCCACGTGCACGCCTGGCTCGACGGGATCCCGACGACCGAGTTCAACTACCCGTGCGGGACCGAAGAGCTCGCGATCAGCGTCGCAGACGCGCTCGCGGCCGAGGACGATCCCGCGCACGCGGTGATCGGCCTGAGAAACCACGGCATCACCGCGACCGGCGCGAGCCTCACCGAGATCCTGAACCGGATCGGAAGCTCCCTGCGGGCAACCGTTCCGATGGCATAGAACCCGCGTTCCAGGTAGAACGACCGGCGTGAGCGCCGTTCTCCTCGTTCTCTCGTCGTTTCTCGCGAGCGCCGTCGAGATGGTCGAGGCGCTCACGATCGTGCTCGCCGCGGGCCTGACCCGCGGCTGGCGCTCGACGCTCACGGGTGTCGCCGCGGCGACGCTGACACTGGCGGTGGTCGTCGGCGCGCTCGGCCCAGCGCTGACGCTCGTGCCCTTGAACGCGCTGCGGCTCGTGGTCGGCGCGCTGCTGCTGGTCTTCGGGCTGCAGTGGCTGCGCAAGGCGATCCTGCGGTCGAGCGGCTTCAAGGCGCTGCACGACGAGGATGCGATCTTCGCGCGCGAGCTGAGCGAGGCGGAGACCGCGCCCCGCAACGAGCGCGCAGGCATCGACTGGTACGGCTTCACGCTCGCGTTCAAAGGCGTGCTCCTCGAAGGGCTCGAAGTGGCGTTCATCGTCCTCACCTTTGGCAGCACCCAGGGCTCGATCCCGCTCGCCGCGGCAGGCGCGGCGGTCGCGATCGTGCTCGTCGCTGGAATCGGCGTGCTCGCGCGCGCGCCGCTCGCGCGTGTGCCGGAGAACACGATGAAGTTCGCCGTCGGGATCATGCTCACGACCTTCGGGATCTTCTGGTCGACCGAAGGGGCCGGCGCGCACTGGCCGGGCGGAGACGCGGCGATCCTCGGCGTGCTGGCGTTCGTGGTCCTCTGGTCGGCGACGCTCGTCGCGCTGCTCCGGCGTCAGCACGCGCGGGTGGCGATCGCGTGAAGCACATCGTCGCGTTCGGCCGGTTCTGGTGGGACTTCGTCGTCGGCGACGACTGGCTCGCGGCCGCCGGCGTCACCGTCGCGCTCGGCGTTACCGCGGCCGTCGCAACCTGGTGGATCCTCCCGCCCGCGGTCGCAATCGTGCTCGCCGCCACGCTCTATCGCGCGACCCAACATTCGTAGGTAACTCACAAGGCTTTCTTAGGAACGGCGGCGACGCTGGCTGCATGAACGCATCCAGGAACACCAAAATCGGCGTGCTCGCGGTGGCCGCGGTCGCGCTCGTCGCCGTGGGCGGCGCCTTCGCAGCCGGAAAGCTTCACGGCTCGAAGGCGGCCGCCGCGAGCGGCCTCTCGCCCGGTTCGTACGTGGGCTCGCACGCCGGCCGCTCGGCCCAGGGCTGGCGCGGCAGGGGCGGGGGCATGGGCTTTGGCGGCGGCGGCGACCTCGCGGCCGCCGCGACGTATCTCGGCCTGAGCCAGAGCGACCTCCAGACGGATCTTCAGTCGGGCAAGACGCTCGCCCAGGTCGCTGCAGCCACGAGCGGCAAGACCGTCGCCGACCTGATCACCGCGCTCGTCGCGCACGAGACGACCGAGATCAACGTGGCCGTCACCGCGGGCAAGGTCACCCGCCGGGCGCAGGCCGACGCGAGGATTGCCACGCTGACCCAGAGGTTCACGGACTTCGTGAACGGAACCCCGCCCTCCGGCCCTCCGCACCACGGGCATCGGGCGTAGCAGTTCGTGACTTGTCGCAGAGTCACGCTCGCCCTCGCTGCTGCCGGTACCGCGCTCGCACTCGGTGCCGGCAGCGCGAGGGCCACCACGAGCCCGACGGTGCGCTTCGACCCCGCAAGCAATACGAGCGCCAACTGGGCGGGGTATGCGGTCACAGCCGGTGACCCGGCGACCGGCGCAGTGCCGACGACGTTCACGAACGTCTCCGGCTCGTGGATCCAGCCGGCTGCGACGTGCACGCCCGGGAGCCCGGCGTACTCCGCGTTCTGGCTCGGGCTCGGCGGCTTCGCCGACGGTGCGCAGGCGCTCGAGCAGACCGGCACGGCGGTCGACTGTACCGGCTTCGGCACGCCCGTGTACTCGGTCTGGTACGAGCTCGTTCCCGCGGCTCCCGTGACGGTGAAGCTCGCGGTGAAGCCCGGCGATGCGTTCTCCGCCTCGGTTTCCGCCACGGGGAGCACCGTCTCGATCCGGATCATGGACACGACTCGCAAGAAGCTGTTCACGAAGAAGCTCACGATGGCCGCGCCCGATCTCAGCTCGGCCGAGTGGATCGCCGAGGCGCCCTCGACGTGCAGTAACTTCGGCTGCCGGCCGCTTCCGCTTGCAAACTTCGGCACGGTCCCCTTCTCCGGCGCCGTCGCCACCGGCAACGGTCACGTCGGCTCGATCGCCGATTCGGCGTGGGCGGTGACCGCGGTCTCGCTCCAAGGCTCCGGCTCGAACCGGTTTGGCGGCGGCCGCTTCATGGACGTCGTGACCGTCGCCGACGCTTTCCCGGGCGCGCTGTCGAGCGACGGGCTCGCGTTCGCCGTCGCCTGGCAGGAGCAGGTGCCCGATCCGCCCCCGCCCGATCAGGCCCCGACGGTCTACTAGCCGCGGGGGCGCTGCAATCGAGGCGTATCGTCTGGGCATGGCAACCGTGTCCTCCCTGGGGGCCGCGAATCAACCGCCGCCGCTCCGCGGTCACGATCTCTTCGCCTCGA
>PLDP01000278.1 GCA_003136795.1 Actinomycetota bacterium | reverse complement strand
TCGGCCGTCACCGAGGAGAGCGGGAGCGTCTCGAGCAGCGCCGTTGTGTGGGGGAAGTTCTTCTGCAGTGCGGCGACGACTGCGGCTTGCGAGAGCCCGGTCTGCTTTGAGACGAACGCGATCAGCTTCGGGACCTCGGCTGCGGCTCCGCCCTGGGCGGTCACGATCGGATCCGCCGCATCGACGTTCGTCGAGATGAGGTTGATGCCGGTCCGCGCGCCGGCGACGCGCTCGGGCGCGAACGCCGGCTTGGCGGCGTCGAGCACCTTCTGCCCGTCATTCAGGCGCGGGATCAAGCTCAGACCGAGGACGACGGTCACCACCAGGACGCCGACCACCAACACGACGACCCACTGCAGGACGCCGGAACGGCTCCCGCCTTTGGCTTGCATCACGAACCTCCCACGCTCGACGGCACGAGCCGTCCAGCCAGTCTCGGTCACCGCAGGCGAGCGCGTCAAGTGCCGGCGGCTTCGTGCATGGGCCGGGCAGGGATCGAACCTGCGACCTTGGGATTAAAAGTCCCCTGCTCTACCAACTGAGCTACCGGCCCTCGGTAGTACCCTTCCTGGATGGGCAAAGGGTACGCGGAAGGAAGCGGGGTCGAGGAGCGTCTCGCGGCGCTCGAGCGCGGCGACGACATGCACCTGCAGCTCGACGCGGGACGGACCGCCGTCTACGGCTCGACCGAGGACGATCCCGAGTCGCACTTCATCGGCTGGCTCGGCGAGGTCGATCCCGACCAGCTGTTCGCGTCCGGTGCTGCGTGGGGCCTCCGCACCGTCCGGCGCACGCCCAAGTCCTCCTAGCCGAGCGGCGGGCTCTCGAGCGTCGTCACGAGGCCTGGGTTGACCGAGGCGACCAGGCGCACGCCGACCCGGTACGGCCCGGCTCCGAGCTTCGCCTTCGGTAGCACGATCGTCGCCGGCGCGTTGCCGCCGCGGAGCGCGCCCCGGCGCGCGACGACCGGCCGGTCGTCCGGGCCGTCGAGCGTCACCAGGTAGAGGCAGTCGATGTCGCAGCCGAACTGCGCCGCCACCGGCTGGGCCGGCGTCGTCGGGTAGGTCAGCCCGGTCGCCTGCACCTGCGAGGCAACGCCGGGGCAGACGAGCGCGCCCCGCTGCGCGGAGGCGGCGGCCGAGGCTACGGCCACCGTCGCGTCGCTGAGCTGCGTAAGCACGACGCCGGCGACCTGCGCGCCGCAGGCGAGCGACGAGATCAGCGCCGCGTTCGGCGCGGCCGGCCCATCGAGCAGCACCGGTGGCGCGCTGCCACTCACGGCCGCGAGCGCGAGCTTCAGCTGCGGCAGTTGCGTCGTCGTCCAGAGCCCCTTGCCGGCCGCCGGAGCGGGGTGGAACGCGACGAGGTCGGGCGTGATCGCGCCGAGCGCTGTCAGCGTCGCTGCCGGCGCGAGGTCGCCGTCGAGCGCGATCCCGACCGGGGCGTCCGGCAGCACCGCCTGCACGGCGGCGCGGATCTGGTCGAAGGCAGCGGCGTAGTCGCCTGCCGTCGCCGTCGTCGGCGCTGGCGCGAGCACGAGCGACTGCAGGCTGGGCGTCTGCTGGGCGAGCGACGCGGCGTACTGCGCGAGCGCTCCGCGGCCCGCGTCGTCGACCGGGAGCGGTGTCGCATTCAGCTCGAGCACGCTCCCGAGGCCGGCGGGCAGGCTCTGCAGTGCGGCGACGAGGCTCGGGTCGGGCGCTGTCGCGCCCACGGGCCAGGCGACGCCGAAGCGGGCGAGGTGCAGGCCGAGCTTCTGCAGCGCCGCCGCCTGTGACGGATCGTCGAGCGCCGAGCCGACCACGAAGGGCGCCGCAGCGGACTGCGTCGACGCCGCCGTCCTGCGCGCCGCGGTTGCGGTGCCGGCTGCTGTTGCACGCACGATCGGGAGCGCGTCGAACGACGCTTGGTTCCCGGCCCAGTCGGTCGCGCTCACGTGCACGGCGTAGACGCCGGGGTGTTTCGGCTCCCCCCAACTGAGTGTGTGCCAGCCGCCGTCGAGCGAGACGCGCTTGGTCGGCCCGGCCGCCGTGTTCGCCTGAACGGTCGCCGGCTTCGAGAGCCAGAAGCGCAGCGCGCCGAGCGAGGTGTTCGTGAGTTGGAACGCCGGCGGCTGATGCTGGTATGCCGCGATCCTCGTGGCCGCGGCGGCGAAGCGCGGGTCGTCAGGAGCGAGCTTCTTCAGCAGTTGCACGACGAATTGCTGGTAGTCGAGCGGAGACGGCTCGTACGGCAGTGAGTAATACGTCCAGTAGCCCGTGTCGAAGCTCGGCAGCGTTGCCGCCGCCGCGCGCTCCATTCGCGCGGCGAGCGCGGACGCGTCGGGATCCTCGGCGGTCGTCGCATACGACTGCAGCGAGACCACGGCCTGCAGCTGCGCATTGAGGACGCGCAGCGACTGGAACGAGTAGAGGCGGATCCACGGGCCGGCGGGAACGCTCGTGAGCAGGTGGGCGGGAATCACGCGGTAGGCGGCGCGCGCTTCGCGCATGAGGGCCGTCGCTTCGTCCGGCACGAGCGCCGCGGTGCGCGCGAACGCCTGCGCAGCGACGGCCTGCGCCATGCCCGAGAGCCACGGCGCGCGGCCGCCGGAGTAGTTGAAGAAGTACTCCCACGCGATGCCGCCGCCCGGCTGGTAGACGCCGCGCGCGATCAGCGCGTCGGCGAGCTGTTGCGCGCCCTCGGCGTCGTTCGCTGCGACGCGCGCGTTCAGCGCGCCGAAGTTGGCGAGCGGGTGGAACTCGAGGCACTGTCCCGCGAAGTAGCGGTAGACGAGGCCGTCCGCATCGGTCACGTCGGTCTTGGGTGCCGGCGCGTAGTGCTTCGCGAAGTAGTCGTCGTTCGCCTGCAGCTGTCCGATCAGCGCCAGCGCGCGCGGCGCCGTCAAGCGGCCGCTGAACGCCGCGAGCTCTTCGAGTGCGACGTCGACGTGCTCTCGCCGGCCGCTCGGCAGCGTGCGCACGAGGTGTGCCGCCCGGCTGATCTCGGCGCGTCCGGCGTTTGCGGTGGCGCCGTCGATATGTCCCGCTGCGAGCGCGAGCCGAATCGCTTTCAGCGCGCTGACCTGTCCCGGGACCGGTGTGGTGGCCGGCGCTGCGCCCGCGACGGCAAGCGCGACCGTCAGGCCGATGATGACTGCGAGAACCTTCACCCCACCATGCACCGACGACGGGATGGCGTCGTGGTTAGTTCGCTGCGTCTTGCTCCCACCGGTCGAGTAGCTGGGCGACATGATGCCGCTGTGCGTCGTTGAACGGCATCAGATCGATGATTCGCCGCGCTTCCGCGGGGTCGTCGTTCGCGATTGCGGCCTCGAGGCGCTCGCGTTGCGGCGCCGGTTCGCGCAGCTGCCGGCGCAGCCAGCGCAGGAGCGACACGGTCGTCGAGCCGCTGGTCACAGCGTGTGTTCCCAGATGCCGTAGCGGCGGTCGGTGACGAAGCCGACGCTCGCGTACAGCTGCAGCGCGCCGGTCGGATTGGTCGAGTCGACCTTCAGGCCGACTCGCTCGGCGCCGCGTGCGGCGTACGCGTGCAACCCGTGGTGGAGGAGCGCCGTGCCGAGCCCGCGGCCGCGCTCGCTCTCGGTGACGACGATGTCCTTCACCCAGCCGCTGCGTTGATGATCCTTCCAGTGCAGAGCGCAGGCCACGAGCTCGCCCTCGCGCTCGACGAGGAACCAGAGTTCTGGATCGAACTCCGAGTGGTCGGTCATGAAGGCGACCCATTCGTCATGAGGCACCGCGATGTACGTGGCGTCCCAGCTCCCGTAGTTCGCGTCGAGCAGCGCGTGCACGCGTTCGCTGTCCGCATCCTCATATGCACGAACGGACACACTCGCCGGCCAGCGCGGATCGGGAAGCGCACCGTCGATCGCGCGCCACATGCGCAGGACGTCGCGCTCGTGCGTCAGCCCGTGACGCGCCACGAGCGCCGAGAGCGGCTTGTCCTCCGGGACGGTCGTGATCGAAACGTTGCTGAAGCCGCGCTCCGCCGCGCGAGCTTCCGCGTGCGCAAAGAGGGCGTCGCCGACGACCGGGTCGGCCGCGGCGTGGACGAGATCGTGCGAGCTCGCGAGCGCGGCGTAGCCGACGATCTCCGCGCCGTCGAGCGCCACCCAGCGATCGGTGCCGTTCGGGCGGTTGAGCGCCTGCTCGACGTGCTCGCGCACGATCTCGGAGATCCCGAAGGCCGCGCGGCTCCGGGTCGACAGAAGGTCGAAGATCCCATCCAGGTCCTCGGGTTTCGCGGTGCGGATGTCCGCCACGCGGCAACGGTACCCTCCTCTCGACGCCCCCATCGTCTAGTGGCCTAGGACGCCGGCCTTTCACGCCGGTAGCGCGGGTTCGAATCCCGCTGGGGGTACTGAACACGGGGGAGCACCTTCGGTTCTCCCGCGACAACCGACAGCTACCGTTCGACCCTTGGGCGGTTAGCTCAGCTGGGAGAGCGCCTGGTTTACACCCAGGAGGTCGGCGGTTCGATCCCGTCACCGCCCATCCGGTGCGTTGGTTTCAGCAGCCCGGCTCGACCGAGCCCGACAGGTAGATCCGCGCCACCTCGACGCCGCCCTGGCGNNACCGTCAGCGTCCGGGTCGCGGGTCCCGTCTGCCCGGGGTACGGGTAGACGTAGATGCGCGCGACCGCGCCCGGTCGCGTCCAGCCGTCGTCGTAGAGCCCGGACGTCGACCAGTCTTCGCGCCACGGACGCTCCGGCTGCACAAGGAATGCGTTCCGGTTGTTCAGCACGACCGTGCCGGCGAGGTGGAATCGCGTGTCGCCGACCGCCTGGACGACATAGCCGGCGGGGGAGATGTTCGCGAGGCCGCGCCGGTCGAAGCGCAGCGCGAGCTTCGGGAACGTGCTCGGCGTCCACTCGAACTGCCCGGGCAGGCCGGCGACCCGGTCGACGGACTCGTTCCAGAACTCGAGATCCCACCAGTACGCCGCGCTTGACCAGTAGTCGCCGCTGATCGTCGGGAACGGGAGAGCCGTCACCCGCGCGCCGGTGCCGACGGCGTGGTCGACCCAGGACTGGTCCGGTCCGGGATCGCTCGTCACCGGGCGCCCCGCCGTTCCATCCACGCGGAAGAGGCGGTCGAACGCGTACGCGGTGCTCGCGGTCGTCGAGAAGAGCGCGACCACGATCGCGGCGGCAACGAACCATTGCCGGCGAAGCAGGAGCTGCCCTTCCGCCAGCAGCGATCCGGCGACCAGCACCGCGCAGACCAGGAAGATGCGCGCGCCGGTCAGCCCGCCGATCTGGTTGCGCAGGTAGTTGTCGAGGATCGACGCCGGCGTATCTACGTTCAGCTTGCTGAACACCGGCAGCGGCTGGAGCGCGCAGCCGGCGGCGAGGAGCACAACCGGAACCGTGAGCCACGACGGGCGCGGGCGGGCCTGCAGGGCGGCGCCAAACGCGATCGCGACGAGCGGCGCGAGGTAGAAGAGGTAGCGGTCGCGCACGAGGCCGCCGCCGAAGCGGACGTCGTACGAGGCGACCTCGAACGTGACGAGCACGATCGCCGCGCAGGCGAGCGTGGCGAACACGTCGCGTCTCGCGTTGGCGACGAGCCAGGCGCCGCCGAGGATGAACGGGACGAGCCCGAGCCCGAGGCCGACCGATGCGAGGTGCGTCAGGAGCGCGGGGAAGAACGCGGGTGGAACGGGATTCCCGTGCGCGGTCGTCCCGTAGGTGCCGAGTGGGCTGTGCCCGGTCGCGACGAGGCCGAGGGCCGCGACCAGCCCGACGGCGTACGCGACGACGAGCACGCGGTGCCGGCGCGTCTGCCGGTGCACCACGAGCGCGACCGGCAGCGCGAGCGCCAGGACGGCGAGCTGCGTGCGCGCGCTGACCGCGACGACGATCGCCAGCACGGAGAGAACGTCGTTGCGCACCGTCGGCCGCACGACCGTCGAATGGAACGCCAGCACCGCCCAGAGAAATGCGGTGTAGGCGACCACCTCGGTCAGCAGAAACGACGAGAGCGTGATCCACGGCACGACGACCGTCATGAAGCCGGCGAGGCATGCCCACGCAGACGACCCGGTGACGCGCCGCGCGAGCAGCGCGGCGGGAACGGCGGCCGACGACATCACGACCGCGTTGAGGACGTGCGCCGCATGGAGGTCGACGCCGGTAACGGCGAAGACTGGCGCAAGTACGAGTGGGTAAAGCTGGTTGAGGTTGGCGATCACCTCACCGTGGATATCCGGCAGTGGCGAGTGCAAGCGGACGACGCTGAGCGCGAGCCGCTCGTACAGGAGCTCGTCCGTCATCACAAACCAGTCGCCGACTCGGCTGGTCAGAGTCGCGAGACCTGCACCCAGCGCAAGCCACAACACGACAGGTGCGGCCCTGTTCACTACCTCACCATCCCTCGAGAGTCGCCTCTTTACACCATCCTCAAAGCGCCTCGCTACCGTCCCGCTGCCCAGGGTAAACGAAGGAAGGGGACTTGCCCGTGCTGAAAGCCGTTCGTTTCGTACTCGTGGCGCTGACCGCGCTCCTCGTCATCCCGGCCGCAGCCGTTCACGCCGCGCAGCGGATGCCGATCGGATTTTTCGACGACCCGTCGTTCCGCTGGTCACCGGAACGCGATCAGAACATGCAGCAAGCGGGCGTCACCGGCGCGTCGTTGATTCACACGACCGCGACGTGGGCGACGATCGCGCCGAAGAAGCCGGCGAACCCGGCCAACGGCGACGATCCTGCGTACCGCCTCACAGATCTCGACGAGCTCGTCTTCAACGCAGGCCTCTACGGCATGCGCGTGATGATCGACGTCAACGGAACGCCGAAGTGGGCGAACGGTGGCAAGGCGCCCAACGTGATGCCGAAGAAGCTGAGCGACCTGACCACGTTCACGAAGATGCTCGCAACGCGATACAACGGCAAAACGGGCCACGGGTCGGTGTCGCTCTGGTCGGTGTGGAACGAGCCGAACCTGCAGCTCTTCCTGACGCCGCAGTTCGTCGGCAAGAAGATCGTCGGCCCGGCCAACTACGCCAAGCTCTTCAAGGCCGCATACGCCGGCATCAAGTCGGGCAACCCGTGGGCGAAGGTCGCGATCGGCGAGACCTCGGCCCGCGGCCGCGACAAGCCGCTCAAGGGCGTCAGCGGAAGTGTCGCGCCGGGAACCTTCGCGCGGCTGCTGGCGCAGGTGAAGGGGCTGAAGTTCGACGCGTGGGCGCACCACCCGTACCCGACGTCGCCGAACCTGCCCCCTCTGCAGAAGGTGCGTTTTCCGAACGTGACGCTCTCGACCCTGCCGACGTTCGAAGGCGATCTGAAGAAGTGGTTCCACCGCGCGGTGCCGATCTGGATCACCGAGTACGGCCACGAGACGAAGCCGGCCGAGCCGCACGGCGTGACGTACGCCCAGCAGGCGGCGTACGCGAAGCAGGCGCTGACGTACGCGAAGAACGATCCGAACGTCCAGATGTTCATCTGGTTCGTCTATCGCGACAGCGCGGGCAACCCGTGGCAGAGCGGTCTGTACTCGCAGAACGGCGCCCAGAAGCCGGCGTTCGACGTGTTCGGATCGGTCGCCCGGCTGATCGACGGCACGACCACGACGACGAAGGCCGGCGTGCCTCCGCGCGTGACCATGTACGTGCCGTACCTCGCGCACTACTCACAGCCCGGCACCACGATCGGCATGACCTATGTCGTCTACGACGCACACTCCTCGACAGTCGCCGTCGGCCAGCCCACGGCTCCGCTCGAGCCCGACCAGTCGATCTCCTTCACCCCGGCGTTCACGCCGGTGAAGGGCGAGCACTACACGGTCGTCGCGACGGCGAACGAGCCGAACGGACACAACGAGTCCCGTACGGCGTACGTCAGCGTTTCCTGATCTCGTAGATCACGCCGCGGCCCCAGTCGGCGACCAACAGGCCGCCGCTGGGGTCGACGGCGAGTGCGAGCGGATGGTCGAAGCCGGTTGCGAACGTCGTCACGTGGCCGCGCTCGATGCGCACGAGTCGGCGTCCGTGATTCGTGTGCAGGTACTCGCCCCATTCCGCCACGAACAGGTCGCCGCGCCACGACGCGATGCCGTCCGCGGACGAATGGGGCTCGAAATAGGCGACGGGCGGCGCCACCCCCGAGCAGGCGCCGATCAGCCGGCGGAGCGCGTAGCTCGGCCAGCAGTCCGGCCAGCCGTAGTTGGCGCCTGGCGTGATGCGCACCAGCATGTCGGCCGGCTCGCTGTCTCCGAGCTTGTCCTTGCCGTTGACCGTCGCGTAGAGCGTTCGTCCTACGAACACGAGCCCGTACGGGTTGCGCAGACCGCTCGCGACGACGCGCAGGTCGCTCCCGTCGGCGTGGAACGAGAGGATCGCGGCGCTGCGCGGGTCGCTCTCCGTGCACGAGTCGCAGGTCGACCCCGAGCCGAGGTAGAGCCGCCCATCGGGGCCTGCGACGATCGCGTCCTGTTGATGGCGCTCGTACGGGAGCCCGGAGACGATCGTGCGGCGGCCGCCGGCGAGCGTCAGCTTCTCGACGCGCCCGCTCTCGGAGACGTAGAGGCTGCGGCCGCGCCAGAGCAGGCCGAGCGGCACGGTCAAGTTCGACGCGAACGCCCGCGGGCGGGAGCTGCCGCGCGTGACCGAGACGATCTTGCCCACGTCCTCCGACACATAGAGGCGGTGATCCGGGCCGAACGAGAGCGCCGTCGGGTGCACGAGCCCCGTCGCCCAGGTCACCACCTGGTAGCCGTGCGGAACATGGATGGCGGCAGCGAGCGCCGCAACGAGGAGCAGTCTCATTAGCGCGCGAGCCGCAGGACGACGACGAGGGCGCCGACCGCCGCAGCGATGCCTACGGCGTCGAGCACGACGCTCGCAGAGGCCGCGATCGCCGCGGTGCCGAGCAGTAGGAAGTTCATCAGCAGCGCAATCCCTCCGAGGATTGTGAGCGTTGCGATGCGCCGGACGGTGAGCGAGCGCTCGGCGCGGATGCGCGCATCATGCTCGATCGACCACGTCGCGAGCTCGGCCGCCAGCAGCAAGAGCACGCCGAGCACGGCCGCCCAGCCATCGACGGCGTGCTTGCTGTGGCGCCCCGCGAGATAGGAGCCCGCCGCGAGGAGCACCGCCCACGGCACGACCGTCGGCCGGCGAAACACGATCCCGGTCGCGAGCAGCCCCAGGGCGAGCGCGCCCGCGGCGAGCGAGACCGGCGCGAGCTTCCCGCCGGCCGTGACCGCGTAGGCGACAGTCGCGCCCAGCGCGGCGAGCGCCAGCAGGGCCGTGATCAGACGCGCGCGTGCCGGCTGTAACGCCTGAATTCCCGCACCTCCTCCATGACGGATTGCAGCGATCTCTCGTCGCGCCACTCGACGACGGCGACGCCCGCCTGCTGCAGGCGATGGCGGAGCACGTCGCGGCGCAGCGCCCAGATGTCGTGCGCGACCGCGTCGAGCCCACCCGCCGGGTGTGCGACGAACGGCACCGGCGAGACGTCGATCACCACGAGATCGTGGCCCCGCGCGCGCAGATCCAGCAGTGCGCCGACAGAGCGCTGGTCGAGCAGCGGGGAGAGCGCGATCACCAGCGCGTTCGGTGGCAGCGTGCGCCGCGGGATCACGTCGATCTCCTTCCAGTAGTACGAAAGGATGATCTGCGTATCGAGCAGCGCGTCGAGGATGCGGTACAGCTGCACGAGACCGGTGCCCGGGACGAGCCAGCGGAGGATCCCGCCGAACGAGATCAGCCCCACGCGATCGCGCCGGCGGACGTAGGCGTCGGCGACCGCCGACGTCGCGCGCACGGCGAGGTCGAGTGTTCCCTCGTTGCCGCTTCGGGCCTCCGCGAACGAGTCGACGAAGATGATCACGTCGGTGTTTCGCTCGGGATGGCTCTCGTTCACCCACAGCTCGTCCCGGCGCGCGCTCGCGCGCCAGTTGATCCGGTTCAGCGGGTCGCCGGGCGCCCAGAGGCGGATGTCGGCGAACTCGATGCCCTCGCCCTTGCGGCGCGCGACCTCGTTGCCGGAGAAGACCTGTGTCTCACGCGGCTGCAGGACCCTGCGCAGCACGTCCTCGCGCGGGTAGGTGCGCAGCTCGGGGCGCGCCGGCGCCGTCTGCTCCCAGACGAGGAAGCCGAGCGGGTCGCGGGTGCGCGTGTAGAGCGGGCCGAGCCTGTGCCCGCCCCAGTGCCTCGCGTGCAGCGTCAGCTCGAACTCGCGCCGCTCGCCGGCTGCGAGCCGCAGCGCAATGGGGTTCCGGCCGTCCGTGAGCTCGATCCCCGTCGGCAGGTGCAGATAAAGGTCGAGCCGGTCGATGGGGGTCGTCGACTCGACCACGATGCGCACGGCCACGTCGTCCCCTTCGAGCGCTCGCTCGCGGTCGAGCTCGACGCGGGCGCTGAGACGCGGCGGCGTCGCGAGCGCGAGGCCGGCGGCGAGAGCGAGCAGGAACGGCGCGGTGAGCGCGACGAGCTCGGGCCGCGCGAAGGCGAGCGCTGTCAGCAGGCCGACGGCCGAAAGGCCCGCGTACCCGGCGAGCTTCGGCGTCGACCAGCGCGTCAAGTCGGCGCGAGGTCTTCGGCGACCGGTGTGGGCACCGTGGCGAGCCGCTCGCGCACGACATCCTCGGCCGAGACACGCTGCACCCAGAGCTCGGGCCGGAGCGTCAGGCGGTGGGCGAGCGCGGGCACGGCGATCGACTTGACGTCGTCGGGGGTGACGTAGTCGCGCCCGTCGAGCGCGGCCCGGCAGCGCGACAGCTTGAACAACGCGAGCGAGCCGCGCGGCGACGCGCCAACCTGGATCGACTGCGAATCGCGCGTCGCGGCGACGATGTCGACCATGTAGAGCCCGACCGGCTCGGACACGTAAACCGCCTCGCACGCACGCTGCATGTCGAGGAGCGCGTCACGGTCGATCAGCGGCGACAGGACGAGCTCGTCCGTCCCGCGCTCCGCGCGCTCGGCGAGCATCCGCCACTCGTTCTCGCGCGACGGATACCCCACGGACATGCGCAGCAGGAAGCGGTCGAGTTGGGCCTCGGGCAGCGGATAGGTGCCCTCGTACTCGATCGGGTTCTGGGTTGCGAGGACGAGGAACGGCGGCCCGAGGCGCCGCGTCTTGCCTTCGGTGGTGACCTGCCGCTCTTGCATCGCCTCGAGCAGCGCGGCCTGGGTCTTCGGTGGGGCCCGGTTGATCTCGTCCGCGAGCAGGAGGTTGGCGAAGATCGGTCCGGCCCTGAACTCGAAGTCGGACTCGCGCTGGTTGAACACCGATGAGCCCGTCACGTCCGACGGCATCAGGTCGGGTGTGAACTGGATGCGCGAGAAGTCCATCGACGTGACCTGAGCGAACGAGCGCGCCATCAGCGTCTTCGCAAGGCCCGGGTAGTCCTCGATCAGCACATGGCCGTCGGCGAGCAGCCCGAGCATCAGCAGCTCGAGTGCCTCGCGCTTGCCGATGACGGCCTTCTCGACCTCGTCGATGACCGCGTTCGCGCGCGGGCCGACCTCGGAGAGCTCCATCGCTACATCCTCTCAAGATCGGCGACGAGGGCACGAAGCTCGCTCTGCGAGATGCCCGGACCGAAGCGGTCGTGCGGCTCGGCGCGGTCCGGCCGCAGCAGCTCCCACCAGCGGCCGAGCGTCTCGGGGCCTGACGTTCGCCCCGCGCGCTCCAGGCGGCATTGCGCGATCTCCCGCAGTTGCGGGAGGAGGCGGTGGTGCAGGTCGTAGGCGCTCGCGACGCCGAGCGTCACCGCGCGCTCGATCTGCTCCACCTGCGCAGGCACCCGCTCGCGGTGCTTCACCTCTGCCAGTGCCTGCTCGAACGGCGAGCGCGGACGGCGCGGCAGCGCCTCACCGAACGCCGAGACGATCACGATCATCACGAGCCCGCCGACGACGAACAGATACGCGTAGATCGCGTAGTTGCGCAGGCCGGGCTGCGCGACCACCAGATATGCGCAGGTGATCGTCGCCAGGACGAGCAGCACGCCGAGATCGAGCAGGTGACGTCTCATGCCGGCGCGCCGGGCAAGTCGTTCCTGATCGCGCGCAAGGCGCCGATCGCTTCCTGCTTCATCGCGCCGTCGATCTCGTTGCGGCTGAACTTCGCCCGTTCGAAGAGAGCGGTCAGCCGCGTGACGGCATCGCCGCGCGACGTCAGCCCGAGCAGGATCCGGCGCAGGTACTCGATCGCGGTCTCGCTCGGGACGCGCTGGAAGCCGTTTCGGCCGAGCACGGCCTCCATCCGCGCGTAGGCGGCGATCACGGCGCGGCGCGCGTCCGGCTCGGCCTCGAGGTCGTCGATCGCGTCGTTGATCGTCTCCGCGAGATCCTCGGCCACCGCCGGCCCGAGCTCACGACGCGCGAGCGCCGGCTCGCGCGTCCTCCAGCGGTAGATGCCGTAAACGGCGATCCCCGTAAGGAGGGCGAGCGCGATCCAGAGGACGCTCCATTGGAACTGGTAGTTGGGCTGAGGGTGCACGCGCTGCTCGGGGCCGTGCGGCAACCCCGGGGTGTTGGCCTGGCGGAAGAGATTGAGATGTTGGAACAGATGCGGATGGCCCTTGTGGAGGCGGAGCACGACGAACACGATGAGCACCACCGCCAGCCAGCGAACCGCAGCGGCGCGGAGGCGCGCCTTGAAGCTCTTGCGGACCGACGTCGCCTGTTCGCGCATGCGGAGCAGGTACGAATAGACCGCCACCGGGATCATGAGCACGAACAGGATCAGGAACACCGTCAGGGCATAGCTCGTGTACTTCTGGCTCGGCGTCGAAGCGGTGTGGTGACCGAGGCCGCTGCGGCTGGCGAACGCAACGACGCTGAGCAGCACCAGGAGGCCGATTCCGAGCAGCGACAGCCGCGTGCCGCGGCCGGATCTGGGCAGGGGCTCCATGG
>PLDP01000094.1 GCA_003136795.1 Actinomycetota bacterium | reverse complement strand
GGCTACGTGACGCAGACGCCGCCCAACGGCGTCTACGCGAACGGGCCGACGGAGTTCCACTCGGTGATCTACTACGACCCCGCGCAGAAGGGGTCGAAGAGCGCGGCGCACGCGCTGCAGAACCTGATGCAGCCCGCCGACGTCGCGAAGCTGCCGCGGCGGCCCGGCCTACTGGCACTCGATCCGGGCTCGATGCTCCTCGTCGTGCTCGGCTCCGCGTACAGCGGCTCGATCGCTCCGCTCCCGATCGCGAACATCCCGCAGCACGAGCCGGCCTTTGTGCGCTACGACGCTGCGCCTGCGACAGACCTGTTGAAGCCGCTGCAGAAGAAGTTCAAGTTCCCGCTGATGGTGCCGACGGTGCTCGAGCGCAACTCGTATCCGGACACGCTGCCGGGCGACACGCCGGTGCGCCAGTACTGGATCGACCGGCAGGGTGGCCATCGTGCCGTGCGGCTCGTCTTCCACAACGGCAACACCTACTGGGGCGTGGAAGAGACCGATTGGGACGGCGCCCCCACGCTTGCCGACAAGAGCTTCCGCCACGACCTGGGCGGGCGTGAGTTCGATCTCTACTACTCCGGCCCGCACCTGCACATGATCGTGCTGAAGGCGCACGGGGCAAGCTACTGGGTGGTCAACACGCTGCTCGACGATCTGTCCAACGAGACGATGCTCGCGATCGCCAAGGGTCTCAAACCGCTAACAAGCGGGAAGTAGGCTCCCCGCGATGAGCAAGGTAGGCATCTTCGGCGCCGGCTGGGTGGGCCTCGTCACGGGTGTGTGCTTCGCCGAGCTCGGCCATGACGTCGTCATCCGCGACGTTGTCCCCGAGAAGATCGACGCGCTCCGGCAAGGTCACGTCCCGTTCCACGAGCAGGACGTGCCCGAGCTGCTCGAGCGCCACGCCGGCCGCCTGACCTACACCCTCGACGTCGCCGAGCTCGCCGACTGCGAGTTCCTGTTCGTGTGCGTCGACACGCCGCCGACCTACTCCGGCGATGCCGACCTGTCGCGGGTCTGGACGGTCGTCGACGAGCTGCCCGAGCTCGAAGGGCGACCGATCCTCGTGATGAAGTCGACCGTCCCCGTCGGCACCGGCGAGAAGGTGCGCGCCGGCCTCGACCAGCGCGGGCTCGACCACGTCGGCTATGCCTCCAATCCCGAGTTCCTCGCCGAAGGCCGCGCCGTGCGCGATTTCATGCAGCCCGACCGGATCGTGATCGGTGCCTACGACGCCGACGACGGCGACGCGGTCGCGAGCCTCTACTCGTCGATCGATGCGCCGATCGTGCGCTCCGACGTGAACTCTGCCGAGATGATCAAGCTTGCGGCGAACGCCTTTCTGATGACCCGCATCTCGTTCATCAACGAGATCGCGAACGTGTGCGAGGCGACCGGCGCCGACGTCGTGAAGGTGGCGGAAGGGGTCGGCCTCGATCACCGGCTCGGCCCGCACTTTCTGCGCGCCGGCATCGGCTACGGCGGCTCGTGCTTCCCGAAGGACTCGCTCGCGCTCAAGCAGCTCGCGTCCAATTCGGGCTACCACTTCCAGCTGCTGTCGGCGGTGATCGAGGTGAACGAGCTGCAGAAGCGGCGGGTGATCGGGAAGCTGAAGCGGCATCTCGGATCGCTGCGCGGCAAGCGGGTCGCGCTGCTCGGTCTGGCGTTCAAGCCGGACACCGACGACATGCGCGACGCGCCGTCGATCGTCCTCGCGTCGCGCCTCCTTGCCGAGGGCGCAGAGGTGCGCGCCTGGGATCCGGTCGCGGACGGCACGAAGCTGCCGGAGGGCGTCGAGGTGGTTGCGAGCGTCGCGGACGCGGTCCGGGGCGCCGACGCAGCGGTGATCGTGACCGAGTGGGATGAGCTGAAGGGCCTCGCGACCCGCGAGACGCGCGAGGCGATGGCGAATCCGCTGATCGTCGACGGGCGCAACCTGCTCGATCCCGAAGAGACGCGGCGCGCCGGCTTCGCCTACGAAGGGATCGGCCGTGGGGCGTCGCTCACCGAGGTCTTGCCGCAGACCGCACAGGGGGTCTGAGCCGCGTGGAAGCGATCATCCTCGCCGGCGGGAAGGCCGAGCGACTTGGTGACGCTGCAGGCGGACGGCCGAAGGCGCTCGTCGAGGTCGCCGGCAAGCCGCTTGCGGCCTACCAGGTCGGGCGCCTCGCAAACGCAGGCGTGACGCGCGTGATCTTCGCGTGCGCTGCAGGACAGGGCTCGCTGTTTCTCTCGGAGCTTCAGGGCCTCGGCCCGGAGATCGTCGTCGCCGAGGAGCACGAGCGGCTCGGCCGCGGCGGCGGGATCAAGTTCGCCGCCGGCCTGCGCACCGAGGAGGGCGACGTCTACGCGCTGAACGGCGACGAGCTGGTCGACGTCGACTTCACGGCGCTGCTGGCCGCGCATCGCGCGGGCGGGGCGCTCGCGACGATCACCGTCGCGCAGCCGACGTCGCAGTTCGGCCTCGTCGACATCGACGACGATGACCTCGTTCAGGGCTTCCGCGAAGGCGGCCAGGTGTCGTTCTGGGTCAACTGCGGCAACTACGTCCTCTCCCACGAGGCGATCGAGCGGTTCCCCGAACGGGGCGACCACGAGTCGACGACGTTTCCCGAGCTCGCTGCGGAGGGACGCCTGCGCGCGTTTCGGCATGCGGGGCTCTGGCTCACCGTCAACACGCCGAAAGAGCTGCGCACCGCCTCCGAGCACGTCGAGTCGCATCCGGAGTGGCTCGCTTGACGGACCTGAAAGGATCGGACCCGATGGGCGTCGACTCGCCGAACCTCGACACGCTCGATCGGTGGTCCTTCGACGTGCGGAAGGTCGAGAAGCCGTGGGGACACGAGCTGATCTGGGCGCTCACCGACGTGTACTGCGGCAAGGTCCTCTTCGTCAAAGCGGGGCATTCGCTGTCGCTTCAGTTCCACCGCGAGAAAGACGAGTCGTGGCTCGTCGAGTCCGGACGCGCGAGGCTCGAGCTCGGCGAGGTGGGGGAGACGATGCTGAAGGAGGAGGTGATCGGCCCCGGCGCGGCCTTCCACTACGCGCCCGGCACGGTGCACCGCGTGACCGCGATCGAGGACACGACGATCCTCGAGGTCTCGACGCCGCACCTCGACGACGTCGTGCGGCTCGAAGACGCCTACGGGCGCGAAGGCACTTCGGCCGCCTGAGCGCTCCGCGCGCGAACCTTCACACGCTTCTGGTAAGGTTTCGGGCGATGCAGGGGCCACTGGCCGTCGGAGCCGCGGCCCGCGAGACCGGCTGGTCGGCGCGGATGCTCCGCTACCTCGAGGAGCACGGCCTCGTCGCTCCTCTGCGCACCCCGTCGGGCTACCGCCTGTACGGGCTCTCCGAGGTGAACCGCCTGCGGAGCCTGCGCGAGCTGCGCCACCGGTTCGGGCTCGAGCTCGCAGAGCTCGCGTTCGCCCGCCGGCTGCGGCGCGATCCGGAGCTGCGCGGGGCGGTCGACGCGTGGCTCGCCGCCGGCGAGGACGCAGGCTCCTGGGTCGAGTGGGAGCAGCGCAAGCACGAACGGCTCCTCGCGGCCTGATCGAGAAAGCCCCGTCTACACTCCCCGCGACTCAAAGAGGAAGGATTCATGGCAACCACCAAACGACACGACGTCAAGGACCTGTCGCTCGCCCCCGAGGGCGTGCGGCGCATCAGGTGGGCGGACCGGCAGATGCCGGTGCTGCAGGCGATTCGCGAGCGGTTCGAGCGTGAGCAGCCGCTCGCCGGCTACCGCATCTCTGCCTGCCTCCACGTGACTTCGGAGACCGCCAACCTGATGCGGACGCTCAAGGCGGGCGGCGCCGATGTCGTGCTTTGCGCGTCGAATCCCCTCTCGACCCAGGACGACGTCGCCGCTGCGCTCGTCGACGAGTACGACATCGCGGTGTTCGCGATCAAGGGCGAGGACAACGACACCTACTACTCGCACATCGAAGCTGCGGTCGACCACAAGCCGCAGCTGACGATGGACGACGGCGCGGACGTGATCAGCGTCCTGCACAGCGCGCGCCGCGAGCAGCTCGGCGACATCATCGCCGGCATGGAGGAGACGACCACCGGTGTCATCCGCCTCAAGGCGATGGAAGCCGACGGCGCGCTCGCGTTCCCGGTGATCGCCGTGAACGACGCGCGCACGAAGCATTTCTTCGACAACCGCTACGGCACGGGCCAGTCGACGATCGACGGGATCATCCGGGCCACCAACGTCCTGCTCGCCGGCAAGCGCTTCGTCGTGGCCGGGTACGGCTGGGTCGGCCGCGGTGTTGCGATGCGCGCGAAGGGCCACGGCTCACACGTGATCGTCACCGAGGTCGATCCGATGCGCGCGCTCGAGGCGCTGATGGACGGCTTCGAGATCATGCCGATGGCAGACGCCGCGAAGATCGGCGACGTGTTCTGCACGGCGACGGGCGACAAGCACGTGATCGCGCGCGAGCACCTCGAGGTGATGAAGGACGGCGCGATCATCTGCAACACCGGTCACTTCAACGTCGAGATCGACATCCCGGCGCTTCGCTCGCTGGCCGTCGAGACGCGGGAGGCGCGCAACTTCGTCGAGGAGTTCAAGCTCGCCGACGGGCGCCTGCTGTTCCTGCTCGCCGAGGGCCGGCTTGTCAACATCTCGGCCGCCGAGGGCCACCCCGCGATCGTGATGGACATGAGCTTCGCAAACCAGGCGCTCGCGACCGAGTACGCCGTGCAGCATGCGGCGTCGCTGGAGAAGAAGGTCTATCCGGTTCCGACCGAGATCGACGAGGAGATTGCCCGCCTCAAGCTGGCGACGATGGGAGTCACCATCGACCAGTTGACCGAGGCGCAGCAGAAGTACCTCGCGTCCTGGGACGAGGGCACCTGATCCGGTCCGGCGCCCTGCATGCTCGAGCCTGAGCGGATCCTGCGGCTCGAGGAGGACGCGGTCGTCCTGCTCGACCAGCGGCTCCTGCCGCTCGAAGAGATCGACGTGCGCTGCCGCACTGCGGGCGAGGTCGCGGACGCCATCAAGACGATGGTCGTCCGCGGCGCGCCCGCGATCGGCGTCGCCGCTGCGTACGGCATCGCGCTTGCCGCTGCGCACGGGGAGGACCTGGCCACCGCCGATCACATCCTGCGCGCGTCGCGCCCGACCGCGGTCAATCTCGGGTGGGCGCTCGACGAGATGCGCGACGACCCGTCGTACGAGCACGCGCGCCGCATCCACACGGACGAGGTCGAACGGTGCCGCCGCATGTCGGCGCATGCCGCCGATCTGCTGGTTTCGGGCACGCGTGCGCTCACGCACTGCAACGCCGGCGGTCTCGCCACCGGCGGCTACGGAAGTGCGGTCGGTGCGCTGCTCACGGCCTGGGAGCGGGGCCTGCTTCAGCACGTCTGGGTCGACGAGACGCGGCCGCTCCTTCAGGGCGCCCGGCTCACCGCCTGGGAGCTCGAGGCAGCGTCGATCCCACACGCGGTGATCGTCGACTCGGCCGCCGCGTCCCTGATGGCGGCCGGCGAGGTGGACTGCGTGATCACGGGCGCAGACCGGATCGCGGCGAACGGCGACACCGCCAACAAGATCGGCACGTATTCGCTCGCCGTCCTCGCGAGCCATCACGCCATTCCGCTGTACGTCGTTGCGCCCACGACGACGCTCGACCTGAGCGCGCAGGACGGAGCGACGATCCCGATCGAGGAGCGCGACCCTGCAGAGATCACGACGCGCTTCGCGGCCCGGAATCCCGCCTTCGACGTCACACCGGCCGCGCTGATCGCTGCGATCGTCACCGAGCACGGCGTGCATCGCGCGCCCTACGTGCAGTCGCTCGCAGGCACGGTGGCGACGGCGTGAAGGCGATCGTCCTCGCCGCGGGTTACGCGACCCGGCTGCGCCCGCTCACCGACACCTGGGCGAAGGAGCTCCTGCCCGTCGGCGGCCGCCCGATCATCGATTGGATCATCGACGCGGTCACGGATGCCGGGATCGTCGACGAGATCCACGTCGTCACGAACTCGCACAAGGTCGATGCGTTCGCGCGCTGGGCGGTCGGCCGTGACGTGATCGTGCATGACGACGGCACGACCTCGAACGAGCACCGGCTTGGCGCGATCGGCGACCTGTTGTTCGTGATCGAGCATGCGCAGCTCGACGACGACCTGCTTGTGATCGCCGGCGACAACCTGTTCGAGTTCAGCCTTGTCGACTTCGCGGCGTTCTGGCGGACGAAGGGAACTGCGAGCGCGGTCGCGGTGCGCGACGTCGGCTCGCTCGAGCTCGCGTCGCGCTACGGGATCGTCGCGCTCGCCGACGACGGCCGCGTCCTCGACTTCGAGGAGAAGCCGGCGGATCCGCCGTCGACCCTGGCCGCGACCGCGACGTATCTCTTCCACCGCGAGCACGCGCGGCTGATCAGGGGCTACCTGGACGGCGAGCACGGCGCCGACCAGCCCGGCCGCTTCGTCGGCTGGCTGCAGCGGCGCGAGCCGGTGTACGGCTGGCTGTTCGACGACACCTGGTACGACATCGGGAACCACGAGCAGCTCCTCGAAGCGGACAACCGCCTGCGCGCCGCCGCCGGCCTGTCGGCCCGCGAGAGCTACAGCCCCGATTAGCACCTGCAGAAGTGGGACTTTTGTTCCACTTCCGTGACAGACACGGCACACGATCCGCCCTAGCGTGGGTCGCGTGGCTCATCGACCTCGTTCTGCCGCGCCGCTGCGTCGGTTGCGGTGCTGCGGCCGACACGCTTTGTCCTTCCTGCGTGCTCGCGCTGCGCCCACTGCGCCCGCCGCGCTGTGGCTGCTGCGGCGCACCGACGGCGTGGCCGGTCGCGCGCTGCCACGAGTGCTCGGGGCGCCGGCTCTCGTTCTCCACCGCGCGCGCGGCGGTTGCCTATGCCGGCCCCGCCCGCGCGCTCGTTCGCGCCTGGAAGGAGCGCGGGCTCCGCCACGTCGCTGCATTCGCCGCCGAGCTCGTCGTTGCCCACGTCGAGCGGCCGGCGGCAGACGTCATCACGTATATCCCGCCCGACGCGGTCCGCCAGCTGCAACGCGGGCACCACCCGGCGGAACGTCTCGCTGCCGAGCTCGCCGGCCGGTGGGAGATCGCCGCGGCGCCTCTCCTGACACGCCGGACGACGATCGCCCGGCAAACGGGCCTCGGTGTCGCCGAACGACGGCGCAACGTCCGCGGGGCGTTCGCAGCGGTAATCGGGTGTCCCTCGCGCGTGGTGCTCGTCGACGACGTCTACACCACGGGAGCGACCGCGGCAGCCGCCGCGGGAGCGCTGCGAGCCGCAGGCGCCGGGGTGGTGGAGGT
>PLDP01000023.1 GCA_003136795.1 Actinomycetota bacterium | reverse complement strand
CGACCGCGAGCGACGCGCCGACCCACCCGATCACCGAGCCGCGCGCGCGGTACGGCTCGATCGCGAGGAAGTACGAACCGGCGCTCGCGGCGGCGGTCACGACGAGCCCGACCCCGAGCGCGAGCACGAACCGTCCGCCCCCGACGCTGGTCTGTGAGACAGGCCCGGAGCCGGCCGCGACGAGCAGCGTGACGAAGACGCCGAGGGCGATCAACTCGCCGAAGGCGAAGTGGACGACCCCTGTCAGCCGGAAGACGATCGAGTGCCCGACCGCCACCAATCCATAGACGGCGCCCGCGGCAAAGCCGCTCGCGAGGATCTGGAGGGCGACGGCCACGACGTCGCACTCTAGGCTTCGGGCCATGACGCTTCGTCTCTCCTCTGCCGGCGAGTCGCACGGGCCCGCGCTCGTGGCGATCGTGAGCGGCCTGCCCGCGGGCCTCGAGCTCGACCGGGCCGCGATCGACGCCGACCTGAAACGGCGCCAGGAGGGTTACGGCCGCTCGCCGCGCCAGCAGATCGAGCAGGACCGCGTCGAGGTGCTCGCCGGCCTGCGGCACGGCCGCACGCTCGGAACGCCGCTCGCGCTCGTTGTGCGAAACGTCGATCACAAGAACTGGACGTGGGGGATGGCGCCGTGGCCGCCCGAGGGCGAGCCGTCCGGCAAGGGGACGAAGCCCGTGACGCTGCCGCGGCCGGGCCACGCGGATCTCGCAGGCGTGCAGAAGTTCGGTCACACCGACGTGCGCGACTCGCTCGAGCGCGCATCGGCACGGCACACAGCGGTGCACGTCGCCGCCGGCGCCGTCGCGAAGGCGCTGCTCGCGACGATCGGCATCTCGGTCGCCGGCTCGACCGTCGACGAGGAAGGACTGCGCGTGCGGATCGACGAGGCGCGGGCGGAGCGCGACACGGTCGGCGGCCTCGTCGAGGTGCGCGCCACCGGCGTGCCGCCGGGGTTCGGCTCCTACGCAACCAAGGAGGATCGCCTCGACGCGCGGCTTGCCGCGGCGCTGATGGGCATTCAGGCGGTGAAGGGTGTCGAGATCGGTGACGGCTTCGCGCTCGCGCTGTTGCGCGGGTCGCAAGCGCATGACGAGATCGACACCTCGAAGCGCCGCACGTCGAACCGCGCGGGCGGCATCGAGGCGGGCATCTCGAACGGCGAGGAGATCGTCGTGCGGGCCGCGATGAAGCCGTTACCGACGCTGATGAAGCCGCTCGGCTCGGTCGACCTCGAGACGGGCCAGGCCGGGGACGCGCTCGTCGAGCGCTCGGACGTCGCGGCGGTCGAGGCGCTCGCCGTCGTCGCTGAGGCGGCGGTCGCCTGGGAGCTCGCGGTCGCGGCCAAGGAGAAGTTCGGCGGCGACGCGGTCGGCGACTTCGTCGCCGCTCACCGTGCGTACATCGAGCGCATTGCATGGCACTGAACGCGCTCGGCCGCCACGTCGCGCTCGTTGGGTTCATGGGCGCGGGGAAGACGACGATGGCACCGATGGTCGCGGAGCGGCTCGGTCGGAACTGGATCGACATGGACGAGGCGCTCGGCGTCGACATCCAGGCGCTGTTCGAGCAGGGTGAGGAGGCATTCCGCGCGATCGAGGATCCCCGAACGTGTGAGGTCCTCGCGGCATCCGAGCCGGCGGTAATCGCACTCGGCGGCGGGGCCGTGAAGTCCGAAGCCGTTCGGGCGGCCCTTGCGTCGAGGGCGTTCAGCGTGCTGCTCGACGTCGACGTCGACGACGCTTGGGAGCGCGTGCGCACGAGCGATCGTCCGCTCGCTCGAGACGAGGCTACGTTCCGCCGTCTCAACGACGAGCGCAGGCCGCTCTACGGTGGCGCTGCGGATGCGGTCGCGGCGGACGTCGACGGCGTGATCCTCGCCGCCGGCGGCGTCCACCACGAGCTCGGCGCGCTCGAGCGGCTCGGCGAGCTGGTGCCTGGCACCGGCCCGGTCGCGCTTGTCACCGACTCGACCGTGATGGGCATCCACGGCGCTGCGGCGCAGACCGCGCTCGGCGACCGGCTCGTCTCGACGCACGAGCTGCCGCGCGGCGAAGCCGCGAAGCAACTGCAGGTGGTCGAGCGGCTCTGGTCGGAGCTGCGGCTGGACCGCGCCGGGACGATCGTGGCGCTTGGCGGCGGGTCGCTCACCGACACCGCGGGCCTCGCGGCGGCGCTCTATCTGCGCGGCGTCCCGTGGGTCGCCGTGCCGACGACGCTCGTCGGGCAGGTGGACGCGGGCATCGGCGGCAAGACGGCAATCGACATCCCGCAGGGCAAGAACCTGGTCGGTGCCTTCCACTGGCCGGCGCGCGTCGTGATCGACGAGGCGCTGCTCGAGACGCTGCCGGAGCGCGAGCGCCGTCAGGGCGAGGCCGAGCGGATCAAGACGGAGCTGCTCGCGGGCCGCGCGCTCGACGTGCGCGCTGCGGCGGCGTACAAGACGGCGCTCTGCCTGCGCGACCCGCGCGACCGCGGGACGAGACAGTGGCTGAACCTCGGCCACACCTTCGCGCACGCGCTCGAGGCCGCCGCCGACTTCGACCTCCCGCACGGCGAGGCGGTTGCGCTCGGCCTCCTCGCCGCGCTGCGGCTGAGCGGCCGCGACCCGGCACCGGTGGTCGCGGCGCTCGACCCGCAGCCCGTCGAGGTCGACCGCGACCGCGCCTGGGAGGCACTGCTCCGCGACAAGAAACGGAGCGGCGAGGCGATCAACCTCGTCCTGCTCGGCGACGACGGCCCGTATCTGGAAGCCCGCTCGCCTGACGAGGTGCGAGCCGCCCTGGATACGCTGATTTCCTGATGCAGGTCCTCGTCCTCAACGGCGTCAACCTCGACGTGCTCGGCCGCCGCGATCCGGTGATCTACGGCGGGATCAGCCTGAACGAGCTCGAGAGCCGCATCTACGGCTGGGCGCACGCGCTCGATGTCAGCGCGCGCTGCCGCCAGACGAACAACGAGGGCGAGTACATCGGCTGGATCCACGACGCCTACGACAACGTCGACGCGGTGATCGTCAACCCCGGCGCGTGGAGTCACTACAGCTATGCGATCCGCGACGCGCTCGAGCTGCTCAACGTGCCGATCGTCGAGGTTCACCTCTCCGACATCGACCACCGCGAAGACTGGCGGCGCACGAGTGTCGTCGCCGAGCTGGCGGCGCTTCGCGTGGTCGGCAAAGGACCGGACGGCTATCGCGAGGCGATCGAGTTCCTCGCAGGGAAGGAGCCCGAATGAGCGAGCGTCTGAAGTCGTTGAGCGAGCGCCTCGACGCGCCGCTGCTCGTTACGAACCTGACGAACGTCCTCTACTTGACCGGGTTCGACAGCTCGAACGCCGCGCTGCTCGTCGAGCCGGGCGGAGCGGTGACGCTCTACACCGACTTCCGCTACATCGAGTCGGCGCGGGACGTGCCCGGCGTCGAGGTGCAGCTGACGAAGCGCGGGATGATGCAGGCGCTCGGCGAGCGCCTGAAGGGCAGCGTCCAGTTCGAGGCCGACGTGCTCCCGTACGTCGAATGGGAGCGGCTGAAGGCCGGCGGCACGAAGCTCGTGCCAACGCGCGGGATCGTCGACGAGGTGCGCGCGGTCAAGGACGAGGACGAGGTCGCGAAGCTCGCTCGCTCGGCGAAGATCGCCGACCGCGGGTTGGAGGCGCTGACTGCCGAGACGTGGGTCGGACGCGCCGAGCGCGAGATCGCATGGCGCCTGCGCGAGCTGCTGCACGCGCACGGTGCCGACGAGCTCTCCTTCGAGTCGATCGTCGCCGCGGGCGAGAACGGCGCGAAGCCGCACGGGCATCCGACCGACAAGATCGTCGAGCGCGGCACGCTCGTCACCGTCGACTGGGGCGTGCGGGTGGACGGCTACTGCAGCGACTGCACGCGCACGTTCTCGACGGGCGGGCTGCCCGACCGCCTGCGCGAGGCCTACGACGTCTGCCTCGCGGCGCAGCAGCGCGCCTGCGCGAACATCAAGGCGGGGCTCACCGGCGTGGAGGCGGACGCGCTCGCACGCGAGCCGATCGCCGCCGCCGGCTTCGGCGAGAACTTCGGCCACGGGCTGGGGCACGGGGTGGGGCTGATGGTCCACGAGGCGCCCCGGCTTTCGCCCGAGTCGACCGACACGCTCGTCGCGGGGCACTGCGTGACGATCGAGCCGGGGATCTACCTCCCGGGCCTCGGCGGCGTGCGGATCGAAGACCTCGCGATCGTGCGCGACGGCGGCGTCGACCTGCTGACGAGCTTCCCGAAGGAGCTGATCGAGGTGTCGTGAACCTGGTTCTCGCCGCAGGCGAAACCAGGTTCGTGTCTGAAACGCGAAGGTCTCGGACAAGCAACCTGGTTCCGGCTTCGCCGGCAACCAGGTTGCTACCCTCCCGCGCCGATGGCCGAGGTCGTCTCAACGAACCAGTTCCGCAACGGGATGCACATCGAGCTCGATGGGCAGACCTGGCGGATCGTCGAGTTCCAGCACGTGAAGCCGGGCAAAGGCGGCGCCTTCGTGCGCACCAAGCTGAAGTCGCTCGGCTCGGGCTCCGTCGTCGACAAGACGTTTCGCGCCGGCGAGAAGTTCCCGCGCGTGCGCACCGAGCAGAAGAACATGCAGTTCCTCTACGACTCGGGTGACGAGGTCGTGTTCATGGACGAGTCGAACTACGAGCAGCTCTCGCTGCCGCACGCCCTGATCGAGGACGAGCTGCCGTTCATGCAGCCGTCGTCGTCGGTGCAGGTGATGTTCGTGGGCGGGACGCCCTCCGGGATCGACCTGCCTGCCTCGGTGATCCTCGAGGTGACCGACACCGAGCCGGGCGTGAAGGGCGACACCGTCTCGAACGTGACGAAACCTGCCACGCTGGAGACCGGCGCCGTCATCCAGGTGCCGCTCTTCGTCAACGTCGGGGACAAGATCAAGCTGGATCCCCGCGAGAAGCGCTACATCCAGCGGGCGTAGCGGTAGGGTCCCCAGCCATGCCGCGTCTCGTCGATACGACGATCCGCGTGCTCAGCCAAGAGCCGCTCGCCGGCCTGATGCCGACGGCGGAGCTGCTGCGCCTCGCGGAGCTCCTCGACGGGGCTGGCTTCGCCTACCTGGAAGTCTCGGGCGGCGGCGTCTTCGACAGCGCGGTCCGGCGCGGCGTCGAGAGCCCGTGGGAGCGCATCCGCGCCCTCAAGGGTCGCACGACGACGCCGCTCGCGCTCGCGCTCCGCGGCCGCTTCCTCGTCGGCTCGCGCCCCGTGGGGGGCGACTTCGCGCGCCGCTTCGTTGCGAGCGCCGCGCAGAGCGGCATCGACGTCTTCCGCCTGCACGACCCGCTGAACGACGTCGACAACCTGCGCGAGGCGGCCGAGGCGATCGTCGACTCTGGCGCCGAGTTCGAGGCGGGGCTCCTCTACGGCAGCGGCAAGCACGAGGCGCTCGTCGACGCGGCGAAGCGCCTGCCGGAGCTCGGCGCCGCGCGGATCCTGCTCAACGATCCCGCGGCCGTGTTGCAGCCGCATCGCGCGAGCGAGCTCGTCGCCGAGCTGCGCGAGGTCTCCGGCCTGCCGGTGGGCCTCTACGCGCAGGGTGCGGGCGGGAACGCGCTCGCAGCTGCGATCGAAGCCGCGCGCGCCGGCGCGGACGTGATCGCGACCGCGGTCTATCCGGTCGCCCTGACCATGCACCGTGTCTCCGCCGAGGGGGCTGCGCAGGCGCTCGCAGGGCTCGGCCTCTCCACCGGAGTCGACATGGACAAGCTCTGGGCTGCCGCCGACCTCGTCGACGAGCACATCGGCGATGAGCCCGTCTCGCCGGTGGCGCCTCGCATCGCGGTGCGCGCCGCCCAGCGCAAGCTCCCGGTCGGGCTGGTGGCGGCGCTCGACGCGCAGCTGCGCACGCAGGCCGCGGGCGACCGCCTCGACGAGGTGCTCGAGGAGGTCGACAAGGTGCGCATTGAAGTCGGCTCGCCGCCGCTTGCGGCGCCGATCGGGAACATCGTCGCGTCGCAGGCATTGCTGAACGTCCTCACAGCGAACCGCTACTCGACGATGGTCGACGAGCTGCGCGACCTCGTCGAGGGCCGCTTCGGCCGCACGCCCGCTCCGGTCGATCCGGCGCTTCGGCGAGCCGTCGAGCTCGTCGGCATCGGGCACGAGGAGGAGCCGCCGGTCGACCTCGAGGAGCTGCGGACGGATGCCGAAGGGCTTGCGTCGAGTGAGGAGGAGCTGTTGCTGCTCGCGCTCTTCGGCGAAGAGGCCGAGCCGCTGCTGCGCTCGATCCGCGAGCGCTCCGGCGGTGACGAATCGCTCGGGGCGCGCGGTGTCGACCAGGCGCGCGCCGAGAAGATCCGCGAGGTCGTGCGGATCGTGCAGGAGACGGGCGTCGGCGAGATCACGATCGAAGAGGACGGCATGCGCGTCAGCGTGCGGCGGACGGCGGAGCCGACGTACGCGGCTGTGCCCGCTCCGTCCGTCATCCCCGCGGGTGACGCGGACCCGCCGCCGGTTGCGCCCCGCGACGACTCGTTCGTGCGCGTCGAGAGCCCGATGGTCGGCACCTTCTACCGCGCGCCCGCGCCGGGCGCCGCCGCGTTCGTCGAAGTGGGCGACGGCGTGGCGGCGGGCGAGACGCTCTGCATTCTCGAGGCGATGAAGCTGATGAACGAGGTGAAGACCGAGGTCGAGGGCGTCGTGCGCGCGATCCACGTCGGCGACGCCGAGCCCGTCGAGTACGGCCAGCTCCTTTTCGAGCTCGAACGGGTCAACGGCCGCCCGCTCGACGCCATCTAGATGTTCACTCGCGTCCTCGTCGCGAACCGGGGCGAGATCGCCGTCCGGGTGATCCGCGCGCTGCACGAGCTCGGCATCGAGGCCGTGGCGATCTATTCCACCGCCGACAAGGATGCGCTGCACGTGCGCCTTGCCGACCAGGCGGTGCACGTCGGGCCTCCGCCCGCGACCGACAGCTACCTGCGCATCCCCAGCGTGATCGCTGCCGCGACGACGACCGGCTGCCAGGCGGTGCATCCCGGCTACGGCTTCCTGGCCGAGAACCCGGCGTTCGTCGAGGCGTGTGTCGACAACGACCTCGTGTTCGTCGGGCCGCCCGCGGACGTGATGGCGATGATGGGCGACAAGATCTCCGCCAAGCAGGCGATGCGCGCCGCCGAGGTGCCGACGGTGCCGGGGACCGAGGGCTCGACGACCGTGTCGGCCGCGCGGGCGGCGGCGGATGAGATCGGCTTCCCGATCCTGCTGAAGGCGACCGCGGGCGGCGGCGGCAAGGGCATGCGGCTCGTGCAGCTGCCCGAGGAGCTGGAGGACGCGTTCGGGATGGCTGCCGCCGAGGCCGAGGCTGCGTTCGGCGACGCGACGATGTACGTCGAGAAGGCGCTCGTGCCGGCGCGGCACGTCGAGATCCAGGTGCTCTGCGACCACCACGGCAACGTGCTGACGCTCGGCGAGCGCGAGTGCTCGATCCAGCGACGCCATCAGAAGCTGATCGAGGAGTCGCCCTCGGCCGCACTCTCGCCGGAGGCGCGCGAAGCGATGGAGGCCGCGGCCGAGCGTGCCTGCCGCGCCGTCGACTACCGCAACGCCGGCACCTTCGAGTTCCTGCTCGGGCCCGACGGCAGCTTCTACTTCATCGAGTTGAACGCCCGCCTGCAGGTCGAGCATCCGGTCACCGAGATGTGCACCGGGATCGACATCGTGCGCGAGCAGCTGCGGATCGCCGCCGGGGAGGAGCTGTCGGTGCAGGGACGTGCGCCGAGGCACGGCCACTCGATCGAGATCCGCCTCAACGCCGAGGACCCGGAGCACGACTTCCGGCCGTCGCCCGGCCGCATCACCCTGTTCGAGCCGCCGGCGGGCCCGGGTGTGCGCGTGGACACGTTCCTCGAGACGGGCTCGGTCATCCCGCCGTTCTACGACTCGATGGTTGCGAAGCTGATCGTGTGGGACACCGACCGCGCCGCGGCGGTCGCGCGCGCCGAGCGGGCGTTGCGCGAGACAAACGTCGAGGGCATCCCGACGACCCGCGACCTGGCGCTTGCGGTGCTCGGAAGCGAGCCGTTCCGAAGCGGCGAGTACTCGACCTCGACGCTCGAGGCGCTGCGGGCGGTGGTGGCATGAGCCGTAGGCTCGACGGAGGCTCCAAAGAGCGGAGGCGTCGGCTTGGCCGGCGCCGGGAGCGGGAATGACTGTTTCCCGTCGGCAGGCCAGGCGGCAGGCGCTGTTCCTGCTCTACCAGTGGGATCTCTCCGGGCAGGAGATCGGTTCGCAGTACGCGGGCGAGATCGATCCGTGGGCGCGCGGCGTCGCGGAGGCCGTGTCCGAGCACGCGCCCGAGCTCGACGTGCGGATCACCGCGGCGTCGGAGGGCTGGACCGCCGACCGGCTCGGCGCGGTCGAGCGCAGCGCGCTGCGGGTGGCCGTGCACGAGCTCATGACCCATGAGGTGCCCGCCGAGGTGGCGATCAACGAGGCCGTCGCATTCACGAAGCGCTACGCATCCGACGACGGTGCGAGGCTCGTGAACGGCATCCTGGGCCGCATTCAACGAGAGGAGGCCGCATAAATGAGTGCAGAAGAGTCACTGAACAACGCCGAGAACCTGCTCGCGAGGCTGGAAGCGGCGCGCGTGCGGCTGGACGAGACGCAGGATCCCGATCAGGCGATCGAGATCCTGCAGGAGCTGGCCGAGCTGGCGAAGGAGGTCGAAGGAGAGCTTCAGCGCGCGAAGCGCGCGGCCGAGACGGAGGCCGCCGCACCCCCGAACCCAGATGCATCTGCGGACTGACGAGCTTCGCGCGCTCGTCGAGCAGTACCTCGCCGAGCTCGCGCTGACCGCCGAGCTCGGCACGCTCGAGCCCGCGATGCGCCATGCGCTCGGGGGCAAGCGGGTCCGCCCGGTGCTCTGTTTGGCGACCGGTGCCGCGATCGGCGCGCGGGTCGAGAACCTGCTGCCGGCCGCAGCCGCGGTCGAGCTCGTGCACTCCTTCTCGCTCGTCCACGACGATCTGCCGTCGCTCGACGACGACCGCGAGCGCCGCGGCGCGCCGTCGGTGTGGGCGCAGTACGGCGAGGCCACGGCGATCCTTGCGGGCGACGCGCTGCTCGCCGAAGCGATTCGCCTGGCGCTCACCTACCCGACCGCCGCCGTGGCGCGCGAGCTGATCGAGGCGACACTCGCGATGATCGGCGGCCAGCAGCTCGACCTGGAGGGCGGCGCGCCGCTCGACCGGCTTCACTCGCTGAAGACCGGCGCGCTCTTCTCGGCGTCCGTGATGTGCGGCCTCTGGGCGGCCGAGGTGCCGGTCTCCGAGCACGCCCCGTGGCGCTCGTTCGCCGGCGAGCTCGGCCTGCTCTTCCAGATCGTCGACGACGTGCTCGACGGCGACGGCTACGTGCTCGAGGTCGGCGAGGAACGCGCCCGCAGTCTCGCGGACGAGGCGGCCGAACGCGCGCAGGCCCGGCTCGCCGAGATCGACGCCGACACGAGCGTGCTCGAAGAGATCGTCGGCGAGCTCGCCGTTCGCACGGCATGAGCCCCAAGAAGCGGCTTGACCTCCTGCTCGTCGAGCGCGGCCTCGCGGACTCGCGCGCGCAGGCGCAGGCGCTCGTCATGGCCGGTCGTGTCGCCGGGCATACGAAGGCCGGCGAGCAGGTCGACGAGGACGCACCGCTCGAGGTGACCGAGCCGCCGCCGTACGTCTCGCGCGCGGGGCACAAGCTGGCGAACGCCCTGGATGCGTTCGGCGTCGACGTCACCGGGCTTGACGCACTCGATGTCGGCGCGTCGACGGGCGGCTTCACCGATGTGCTGCTGCAGCGCGGCGCCGCGCGCGTGATCGCGCTCGACGTGGGCTACGGACAGCTGCACGACAAGATCCGCAACGACCCGCGGGTGACCGTGCTCGAGCGCGTGAACGCACGGTCGCTGACCGAGCTGCCGTTCGCGCCAAAGCTCGTCACCTGCGACGTCTCGTTCATCTCGGTGAGGCTCGCGCTGCCGCCGGCGCTCCGGCTCGCCGCGCCCGGCTGGCAGGCGCTCGTGCTCGTCAAGCCGCAGTTCGAAGCCGGTCGCGCCGAGACGCCGAAAGGCGTCGTACGCGACCACGCGGTGCAGCGGCGGGTGGTGCGCGAGGTGGCCGAGGCGCTCGTCGCGGCCGGAGGAGAGCCGCGCGGCGTCATAGACTCGGGTCTGCCCGGCCCGAAGGGAAACCATGAGTTCGTCCTCCACCTCGTCCAGCGCGCAGGCGCAGAGCTCCCAGCCGACCTCGACCGGTGGATCGACGATGCCGTCGGTTAAGCGCGCAGCGGTCGTGACGATCGAGCGCGACGGCGTCGGCGACGCGCTCGCGCGGGTGCAAGCGGTCGCAGAGCGTTGCGGCGTCACGCTCGTCGACGGCGACGACGCGGACATCGCGATCGTGCTCGGCGGCGACGGCACGATGCTGCGCGCGCTCGCGCGCTTCCTCGGTGCCGGCGTGCCGGTGATCGGCGTCAACTACGGCCGCGTCGGGTTTCTCACGGCGATCGCCGCCGACGAGCTCGATGCCGCGTTGACGCGCGTCTTCGCCGGCGAGTACCGCACCGTCGAGCTCTCGACGCTCGAGGTGAGCGTCGCGGGCGGGACGAGCGTCGCGATCAACGACGTCGTCGTCGCGGGCGGCACGCTCGGTCGCATGATCGAGGTCGGCTACTCGATCGGCGGCGAAGAGCTCGGCTCGCAGCCGTGCGACGGCCTGATCTGCGCGACGCCGGCGGGATCGACGGCCTACAACCTCTCGAACGGCGGGCCCGTGCTCGTCTGGGGCCTCGACGCGATGGTGCTCACGTTCATCGCCCCGCACGCGCTTGTGATCCGGCCGCTCGTCGTCCCGCGCGGGCCGGATGTCACGATCACGAACCTGACGCCGGATCGGGAGTCGACCGTGCTCGTCGACGGCCAGCAGGTCGGCAAGCTCGCCACCGGCGACCAGGCGGTCGTGCGGGTCGGCACCCAGCCGAGCCTTTTGGCGACGCTGCCCGAGGTGACGTTCTTCCGCCGGTACGCCGCCACCTTCGGGCGGTAGGTGCGCGCGGCCTTCTTCGCCGGCTTCGCGGCGCTGCTGGTCGCCGCGACGACCTCCGCCGGGCTCGGGCAGGGAATCGAGGTGCGATCGACGTTGCCGGCGTGGCTCGCGCCGGGCGCGAGCTTCACGGTCACCGGGTTCGCCGGCTCGCGCGTCACCGTCGAGGTGCTCGCCGACGGGCGGCCGGTCGCGATGGCCCGGTCGGGACGGTTCGGGCGCTTCGCGCTGCACGCGGCGGCGCCGGGCTCGGGCCGTCATCAGATCAGCGTTCGCGCTGGCGGCGAGCGGCAGGGAGTGGGGACGCTCGTCGTGCGCCCGGTGACGCTCGCGGCTGTCGGAGACGTCACGCCCGGCGAGCAGGTCGGCCTCGCGGTCGCAGCTCACGGAGGCGCGTATCCCTGGGCGTTCGTCGGGGCCACGCTCCGCAGCGCCGACATCACCACCGCGAACCTCGAAGGCGCCGTGACGAGCCGCGGTGTTGCGGCGGTCAAGCAGTACCGCTTCCGTGGCCCGGCAGCGCTTCTCACGGGCGCCCGGGCCGCCGCCGGCGTGGACGTGCTCACGCTCGCGAACAACCACTCGCTCGACTTCGGCTCGGTCGGGCTCGCAGACACGCTGGCGGCCGCCCACGCCGCCGGGATCGCCACGGTCGGCGCCGGGGCCGACGAGGCCGCCGCGAGGCGACCGGCGTTCGTCGAGGCGGGCGGACTCAGGATCGCCTTCCTCGGCTACTCGGACGTCAACCCGCCGGGCTTCGCCGCAGGACCGGCGTCGGCCGGCACGGCCCGCGCGGACGTCGCCGCGATCGCCGCCGACGTCCGCGCCGCCCACCGGCAGGCCGACCTCGTCGTCGTGTGGTTCCACTGGGGCGTCGAGCTGCACGCCTCGCCCGACGCCCGGCAGGCGAGCCTCGCCACGTCGGCGCTCGACGCCGGCGCATCCGTCGTTCTCGGCGCGCATCCGCACGTGCTCGGGCCGGTCGAGCGGCCTCGTCTGCACACGCTCGTCGCCTGGACGCTCGGCAACTTCGTCTTCCCCTCAGGGCCTGGAGCGACGGGGCGCACGGCGATCCTGGACGTGCGCCTGACGAAGCAGGGGGTCGCCGGCTACGACCTCGTCCCGGCCCGCAGCGGCGTCCAGCCGGCGCTCGCGCCGTAACGGACACGGTGACGACGGCGGGCCGCCTCCCTACGATGGAGGCGTGCTCCTCCGGCTGCGCATCTCCAACCTCGTCCTCATCCGGGAAGCCGAGCTCGAGCTCGACGCCGGGCTGAACGCGATCACCGGCGAGACCGGTGCCGGCAAGACAATCCTCTCGAACGCGATCGGCCTTCTGCTCGGCTCGCGCGGCGACGCGGCGCTGATCGGCGCCGCCGGCGATGAGGCGTACGTCGAGGCCGAGTTCGACGGTGTCGACGACGAGGTGCTCGGCTCGCTCGCCGAGCTTCGTCCCGACGGCGAGGACGGGCTCGTGCTCGCGCGGCGGATCTTCGCGGACGGCCGCACACGCGCATATGCCTGGGGGCGAAGTGCCGCGCGCGAGGACGTTGCGGCCGCCGCGGAGGGGCTGATCGCCATGAGCGGGCAGTTCGAGCAGCGCCGGCTGGCGCGGCCCGCCTACCAGCGCGGCGTGCTCGACGCGTTCGCCGGGCTGGACACCCGGGCCGCGGCGCGCGCCTGGCGCGAGCTGGGGGCCGC
>PLDP01000093.1:4008-10462 GCA_003136795.1 Actinomycetota bacterium | reverse complement strand
GCCGATCTACTACGTCAACGCCGCACCACATATCGGCCATACCTACACCACCATCGCCGCCGACATCCTCGCGCGGCATCACCGCCAGCGCGGCGACGAGACGTTCTTCCTCACCGGCGTCGACGAGCACGCGACGAAAGTCTGGCGGGTCGCTGAGGAGCAAGGCCTGGGCGCCCAGGAGTACGTGGACAAGATCGCCGAGTCCTGGCGCAGCCTGCCGCCGCGCCTGAACGCCGAGACCGACTTCTTCATCCGGACGAGCGACGAGGGCCACAAGACCTTCGTGCGCGAGTTCCTCCAGCGCATCTACGACAACGGCGACGTCTACGAGGACGTCTACGCGGGCCTCTACTGCGTCGGCTGTGAGGCGTTCAAGACCGAGGACGAGCTCGTCGACGGCAAGTGCCCGCTGCACAACACCGAGCCGGAGTGGATCGAGGAGAAGAACTATTTCTTCCGGCTCTCGGCCTACCAGGACAAGCTGCTCGAGCTCTTTGCCGAGCGTCCCGACTTCGTGCAGCCGCAGTTCCGGTTCAACGAAGTGAAGAGCTTCGTCTCCGGCGGCCTGCGCGACTTCTCGATCAGCCGCGCAGGCCAGCCGTGGGGGATCCCGCTGCCGTGGGACGAAGGGCAGGTCGCCTACGTCTGGGCCGACGCGCTCGTCAATTATCTGAGCGCGCTCACGTTCGCGCGCCCGGGTGAGGATCTCCGCGAGGCGTTTTGGCCCGAGGTGAGGCACCTGATGGCGCAGGACATCCTGCGCTTCCACTGCGTCTACTGGCCGGCGATGCTGCTCTCGGCCGGCTACACCGTGCCGAAGCAGATCTTCATCCACGGCTATCTGCTTCTCGACGATCTGAAGATCTCGAAGTCGCTCGGCAACGCCGTCGACCCGCTCGAGCTGATCGACACCTACGGCGCCGACGCGCTGCGCTTCTGGTGCGCACGCGCCGTTACGTTCGGGCAGGACGGCAGCGCGTCGCTCTCCGGGATCGCCGACCGTTACCAGCGCGAGCTCGGCAACGACCTCGGCAACCTGCTCTCGCGCACGACCGCGATGATCGCCCGCTACCGCGACGGCGCGATTCCCGGTGGTCCCGCGAAGGGCTCCGAGCTCGAGACCGCGATCGCCGACCTACGCGACAATGTGCCGCGCGACCTGGACGCATTCGACATCACCGGCGCGGTCGACCGCATCTGGACGCTCGTCCGGCACCTCAACCGCTATGTCACAGAGCGCGCGCCCTGGACGCTCGCCAAGGACGAGTCGAAGGCCGCCGAGCTCGACCAGGTGCTCTACGACCTCGCCGACGGGCTGCGCGTGTGCGCGATCGCGCTCTGGGCGTACCTGCCCGAGACCGCGCCGAAGATCCTCGAGGCGCTCGGCCAGCCTGTTGCGTTCGACTGGGAGCTCGTCGAGTACGGCCGTCTCGCGCCGACCACGTCTGTCGAGGCGGCGCCGCCGCTCTTCCCGCGGTTCGAGACCACGCCGGCGTGATCGACACGCACGCGCACCTGGGCGACGACGCGCCCGAGGTGCTCGCGCGTGCGCGGGCAGCCGGCGTCACGCGCGTGATCGACGTCGCGACCACGGTCGCCGGCGCGCGCGCGTCGCTGGCGCGCGCCGAGCAGGAGGACGGCGTCTACGCCTGCCTCGGCGTGCATCCCCACGAGGCGGGCGACCCGGGCGACCTCGACGAGCTGCGCGAGTTGCTCGCGCACCCGAAGGCCGTCGCGGTCGGCGAGACCGGCCTCGACTACTACCGCGACTACGCGCCGCACGACGCGCAGGCCGTTCTGTTCGACCAACAGCTCGCGCTGGCACGCGAGCTGGGAAAACCGGTGGTCATCCACACCCGTGCCGCCGACGACGACACGCGCGAGCGCCTGCTCGCCCACGACGGGCCCGTCGTGCTCCACTGCTTCTCTTCGCCGGGCCTGCTCGACGCTGCGCTCGAGCGCAGCTGGTACGTCTCGTTCGCCGGCAACGTCACCTACAAGAACGCCTACGACCTGCGCGCTGCCGCCCGCCGTGTTCCTGCCGACAAGCTGCTCGCCGAGACCGACAGCCCCTACCTCGCACCGCAGCCCGTGCGCGGCAAGCGCAACGAGCCCGCATACGTCGCACACACCTACGACTTCCTCGCGGAGCTGCACGGCGAACAGATTCGCGCGCAGATCGTCGCGAACGCCGAGGCGGTCTTCGGGCTGTGAAGGTCACCCCGAAGAAGTCGCTCGGCCAGCACTTCCTGGTCGACGACAACATCCTGCGCGTGATCGAGCGGCTCGCGGAGCTCGAGACCGCCGACGTCGTGCTCGAAGTCGGGCCCGGGCTCGGAGTGCTCACCCGCTTTCTCGCCGAGCGCGTCGCCTACGTGCACGCCGTCGAGCTGGACAAGCGCCTCGCTCCGCACCTCGAGGGCATCCAGAACACCACCATCCACTGGGGGGATGCGATGCGGCTCGACATCTCACGACTCGATCCGGCACCGAACAAGCTGGTCGCGAACCTGCCCTACAACGTCGCGACGCCGCTCGTCGCCGAGAGCCTGACCGTCGAGCAGATCACGAGTTGGTGCGTGATGGTGCAGCGAGAGGTCGCCGACCGCTTCTTCGCGCAGCCCTCGACGAAGGCGTACGGCAGCGTCTCCGTGCTCATCCAGCTCGCCACAGAGCGCACCGGCTTTCATCCCGTCTCGCGGGAGGTGTTTAGGCCGCGCCCCAACGTCGAGTCGGCGCTCGTCGCCTTCCGCCGCACTGCCCCCGGCGCGCCGCTGCCGGTCAAGCGCATCGTCGAAGGAGCGTTCGGTCACCGGCGAAAGACACTCGCAAACTCGCTGTCGCTCTCGGGGCTCGTCACGCGGGAGCGCGCGGTCGAGGCGCTCACGACGATCGGCCGCGACGCGACCGTGCGCGCGGAAGCGCTCACGCCGCCGGAGTTCGTCGCGCTCACCGAGGCGCTTCTGTGATCGGCCCTGCGCCGGCGAAGATCAACCTCGCGCTCGTCGTGGGGCCGCGCCGCGGCGACGGCAAGCACGAGCTCGCGACCGTCTACCAGCGCGTCGACCTCGGCGATCGTGTCACCGTCGAGCCGGCGGACGAGACGACCGTCGAGGGGTTCCCGGAGGACACGATCGTCCGCGCCGCGCTCGCGTCGCTCGACGCGCAGCACGGTTGGCGCGTTCGCATCGAAAAACACACACCGGTCGCAGCCGGGCTTGGCGGCGGCAGTTCCGATGCTGCGACCGCGCTCCGCCTCGCGAACGCGCAGCTCGCGAGCCCGAAGACGGCGGACGCGCTGCACGAGTTGGCCGCCCACGCCGGTGCCGACGTGCCGTTTTTCCTGCGGGACGGTCCTCAGCTCGGGACCGGCGACGGCACCCAGCTCGAGCCGCTCGACCTGCCCCAGGACTTCGTCGTCGTGCTGCTGCTGCCGAAGGACGCCGCCAAGCAATCGACGGCGCAGGTCTACGCGGCGTTCGACGAGCGTGGGGGCGAGCAGGGCTACGACGAGCGTCTCGCGAGCCTGCGCGCCGCGCTTGCCGCGGTGCGCCGCCCGCGCGACCTCGCCGCGCTGCCGCCGAACGACCTCGCATCCTCGCCGCTCGCCGGCGAGCTGCTCGCGCTCGGTTCCTTCCGCGCCGACATCAGCGGCGCGGGACCGATCGTCTACGGGCTCTTCCATCGCATCGTCGACGCGCAGGACGCCGCCCGCGCGCTGCGCCGCCTCGGGCGCACTTGGGTCACGGTGCCTGCGTGGTACGGTTGACGCGCATGTTCGGAACGCACGCAATCGAGCATGGTTCCAGCCGTTCCGGCCGCTGGCTCCGTGAGCGCCGCCTGCGACTCACGCTCTGGCTCGCGGCCGCCGAGGGGCTGCTCTACCTCTTTCACGCACTGCACTGGTGGGCCGCTGTTGCGCTCGCCGTGATCGCCGTCGGCTTCTGGTGGTTCGCTGGCCGGTCGAGCCGCTCGGACGTCGTGCGAAACGTCGCGTGGGTCTTCGCCGCGTCGCAGTTGCTCGTTCTCTGCGTGCCGATTGCCCTCGGGCTCCTGAAGGCGGTCGCGATCGCTGTCATCGCCCTGATCGCTATCGCCGCCCTGATCTTCCTCTTCACCGAGCGTCCCTAAACTGTCGCCCACCAGTGGGGCGTAGCCAAGTGGTAAGGCAGCGGGTTTTGGTCCCGCGATCCCAGGTTCGAATCCTGGCGCCCCAGCCTCAGTGAACACCACGCCCCTCGCAGCCGTCCTCATGGCCGGAGGTCTCGGCACCCGGATGCGCTCGTCCGTGCCGAAGCACCTCCACGAGCTCCTGGGCCGCCGCATGGTCGACTGGATCATCGAGTCCGGCCGCGCCGCGGGCGCCGAGCCGATGGTCGTCGTCGCGTCGCCCGCGACGAGCGACGAGTTCGCAGCGAGCGCGGTCGCCGTCGCGATCCAGGAGACACCGCGCGGCACCGGCGATGCGGTCCGCTGCGCGCACGCAGCGCTCGCGCAACACGACGGCGACGTGCTCGTGCTCTCCGGCGACACGCCGCTCCTCACCGCCCGCCTCCTCGCGGAGCTCGTCGAGACGCATCACCGCGAAGGAGCGGCCGCGACGATCCTCAGCGCCGAGCCGCCCGACCCGCGGGTCTACGGCCGCATCGTCCGCGGCCCCGACGGATCGGTATTGCGCATCGTCGAGGGCACGGATGCGAACGAGGAGCAGCAGCGGATCCGCGAGATCAACTCGTCGATCTACGTCTTCCGCGCCGACGCGCTTTGGACGGCGCTCGAGCGGATCGAGCCGCACAACGTGCAGGGCGAGCTCTACCTCACCGACACGATCGAGATCATCGTCGCGGACGGCGGGAAGGTTGCCGCGCACATCGCGGCAGACTCGCGCGAGACCGACGGCGTCAACACCCGCGCCGAGCTCGCCCACGCCGCCGCCGTCCTGCGCGACCGGATCAACGAGGAGCACATGCTCGCCGGCGTCACGATCGTCGACCCGAAGACGACCTGGATCGATCCGACCGTCGAGATCGAGCCCGACGTGACGATCCAGCCGTTCGCGATCCTCCGCGGCGCCACCCGAATCGCGACCGGCGCCGAGATCGGCGCGAACACCGTCGCGATCGACGCTCACATCGGGACGAGAGCGACTATTGGCCCGTTCTGTTACCTTCGCCCTGGGACGGTCCTCGGCGACTCCTCCAAGGCGGGCACCTTCGTGGAGATCAAGAACTCACGCATCGGCGACCGCACGAAGGTGCCTCACCTGTCGTACATCGGCGATGCCGAGATCGGCGACGACACGAATGTCGGCGCCGGAGCGATCACGGCCAACTTCCCGCACAAGCCCGGCCAGCCCAAGGGGCGCACCACGATTGGCAGCAACGTCAGGACCGGTATCCACAATGGCTTTGTCGCGCCGCTGGAGGTGGGTGACGGAGCATGGATCGCCGCCGGGTCGGTCATAACGAAGGACGTCCCGGCCGATGCGCTGGGAATTGCCCGTCCACGCCAGGAGAACAAGGAGGGCTATGCAGCCCGGCAGCGGGACAACTGAGCTCGCTCTTCCCGGCCTCGAGGGGCAGACGACCGTGACTCAGGACAAGCCGGGCCACTGGATCGAGCGCGGTCCGCAGAAGCGGCTGATGGTGTTCTCCGGCCGCTCGCACTCCGATCTCGCGCGGCGGATCGCCGAGCAGCTCGGCGTCGAGCTCGGCGAGGTCGAGCTGAGCAACTTCGCAAACGGCGAGACCTACTGCCGCTACGACGAGTCGATCCGCGGCGCCGACATCTTCATCGTCCAGACCGGTTGCGAGCCCGTCGACCAGAACGTCATGGAGCTGCTCTTCATGGTGCAGGCGGCGAAGCTCGCCTCCGCGAAGCGGATCACCGCCGTCATCCCGCTCTTCCCCTACGCGCGCCAGGATCGCAAGGCCAAGCCGCGCGAGCCGATTTCGGCGCGCCTGGTCGCCGACATGCTCCAGCTCGCCGGCGCCGACCGCGTGCTGACGATGGACCTGCACGCCGGCCAGATCCAGGGCTTCTTCACGATCCCCGTCGACCACATGACGGCGGTGCCGCTTTTCGCACGCCACTTTCGCGATCTCGGCCTCACGGGCGAGGGAATCGTCTCGGTCTCGCCCGACGCGGGCCGCGCGAAGCAGGCCGTGCGCTTCGCCGAGATGCTCGACGCCGACTTCGCGCTGATGCACAAGTCGCGCCCGTCGCACGACGTGGTAGAGGTGACGGAGGTGACCGGTCGCGTGCGCGGCAAGACGGCAATCCTCGGCGACGACGTGATCATGACCGGCGGCACGCTCCTCGCGAACGTCAAGGCGCTGCGAGAGCACGGCGTCGAGGATCTGTGGGTTTTCGCGACCCACGGCCTCTTCTGCGGGAACGCGCTCGAGAAGTTCGACGAATCTGACATCAAAGGGATGGTCGTCACCGACACCGT
>PLDP01000093.1:0-3958 GCA_003136795.1 Actinomycetota bacterium | reverse complement strand
TGATGGTCCAGAACCGTGCCGTCCTCGGCTCGGCCGAGTCGCGCCGCCTGCGGCGCCACGGGCTGATCCCCGGCGTTCTCTACGGCCGCGAGCAGCCGGTCGCGATCTCGATCGCTGAGCGCGATCTCCGCACGGCGCTCACCACGAAGGGCGGCCTGAACGCCGTGCTCGACGTCGTCGTCGAAGGCGGCAAGGCGCATTCCTCGGTGCTCAAGGAGTACCAGCAGGACCCGGTGCGCGGCCTGATCACGCACGTCGACCTGCAGGAAGTCCGTCTTGACCAGCCGATTCACGCCACCGTGCCGCTCCATCTGCACGGCGAGCCCGCCGGCGTGAAGGAAGGCGGTGTGCTCTCGCAGGTCACGAACGAGCTGAACGTCGAGGCGCTGCCGATGGAGGTGCCCGAGCATCTCGAGGCCGACGTCTCCGAACTGAACATCGGCGACTCGCTCCGTCTCTCGGCGCTGACCGTGCCCGAAGGCGTGACGCTGCTCGACGACCTCGAGGAGACCGTGCTTGCGACCGTGACGCAGCCGACCCGCGTCGAAGAGCCCGAGCCCGTCGAGGGTGAAGAGGGCGCCGAGGGCGAAGAGGGTGCCGAGGGCGAGACTGCCGCCGAAGGCGACGCCGCCGACGGCGAGAGTGCCGAAGCCGGCACCACCGAGGACTAACCATGCGCCTGTGGCCTCGGCGCCACGGCACCTCGTACGACCTGCTCGTCGCAGGGCTCGGCAACCCGGGCCGCGAGTACGCGCGCAACCGCCACAACGTGGGCCGGCTCGTCGTCGACGAGCTCGCGCGGCGCCACGACGGGCAGTGGCGGTCGAAGTTCAACGGCCTGCTCGCCGAGGTGCGAATCGACGGCCACAAGGTCGCCCTGCTGAAGCCCGAGACCTACATGAACGACTCGGGACGCTCGGTGCAGGCCGCCATGCAGTTCTTCAAGCTCGAGCCGGACGCCGTGCTCGTCGTCCACGACGAGAGCGACCTCGAGCTCGGCCGGCTCCAGGCCCGGCTCGGCGGCGGCACGGCCGGCCACAACGGGGTGCGCTCGGTCGCACAGCAGCTCGGCACGCCCGAGTTCTTCCGCCTGCGCGTCGGGGTTGGGCGGCCGGGGCGCGGCGACCCGCGCCCGCTCGCCGACTGGGTGCTCTCCGATTTCACGGCCGACGAGGATCCCGAGCGGGTCGTCCGCGAGGCCGCCGACGCCGTCGAAGTGCTCGACGCCGAGGGTCTCGAGGCGGCGCAGCGCGCCGTCAACGGCAAGCGCTCGTAACACTTCGCACACGTTTTCCAAAAACGGCGAGGTGCAGCGGAAACGCGGTTCGTCCGGTGGAAAGGCCCGGCTGGCCCGGGTCTGACGACCCCGAGCGGCCTACCCCTTTTGGGGGAGGGGACATCCCTCGAAAGGGTGATAGCTGGGCGTGTTCGGGGCTGCTCAACTGCGCCGGCCAACGACAGCCAGGCGCGCTCTCCTTCCTTGCGCGCCGCTTCTGCCGAAGGGATTCCTTCCGATGACCGACCGCATCCGCTTTGCGCTGCTGCTTCTCGTCGTTCTCGCGTGCGTCGCCGCGCGCGCCGGCGGCGCCCTCGGCGCACTCGACAAGCAGACGCACGTCAGCCACGCCACGGCCGTCTCGCGCGAGCAGGCGAAGATCGTCCGCTTCGCGCGTCATTACCTGGGCGTGCCCTACTCCTACGGCGGCACCTCACCGGCGAGCGGCTTCGACTGCTCCGGGTTCACCCGCTTCATCTACGCGCATTTCGGGATCACGCTCCCGCACTATTCCGGAGCGCAGTTCGACCGCGGGCGCCGCGTCTCGCGCGCCGGACTCCGCCCGGGCGACCTGCTTTTCTTCGACGGCCTGGGTCACGTCGGCATGTACATCGGCCACGGCCTCTTCATCCACGCGCCGCACACCGGCACCCGCGTCTCGATCGACCCGCTCGCCGGGTGGTACTCCGGGCTCTACGACGGCGCAAGGCGTCTGGTCTAGTCCCGCGAGTACCATGGCGACCCGGCCGAACGCCCTGTTCGGCCCATCGTCATGGACCGGCCCGTTCTCTACAGCCTCGTCGAACGCCTCCGCGCGGAGGAGCGGCTCACCGAGCTCGCCGCCGCGCTGCCGACTCGCGCGCGCGTGTCGGAGCCGGTGCTGCCGCTCGTCCTCGCGGCGCTGCACGACGAGCTGCAACGCGGTCTCGTCGTGCTGCTGCCCGAGGACGCAGACGCGCGCGATGCCGCGGAGGCAGCCGGCTGGTTTCTCGGCGACGAGAACGTCGCGCTGTTCCCCTCGCGCGGCGTGCACTGGGGCTCCGGCCTGGAGCCGCCGCCCCACCTCGTCGGCGAGCGCGCACGCGCCCTCACCGTGCTCGAGCGTGGCGGGCTCGTCTGCGCCTCGGCAAGTGCCGTGGCCGAAGGCGTTCCCCCGGCTGCCGAGCGGCCTTCGCCTCTCCGCATCGCTCCCGGCGACGAGCCGGGGATCGACGCGCTGGCCGGAGCCCTCGCGTCCGCCGGCTACGAGCGCGTCGAGCGCGTCGAGGAACGCGGGCAGTTCGCGGTGCGCGGCGGCCTCGTCGACGTGTTTGTCACGACGGGCCGCGAGCCGCTCCGCATCGAGCTCTTCGGCGACGAGATCGAGCAGATCCGCGCCTTCTCGCCGTTCACGCAGCGCGCGCTGCGGCGCGTCGACGAGGCGACCATCTATCCCGCCGCCGAACGGCGGCGGGAATCCCTCGAGATCGTCCTCGGTCTCGAGGAGGGCGAGGAGCCCACGTTCGAGCCGCCGGCCGATCTCGTGCAGGCATTCGACCGGCCGCCCGACTTCGTCTGGTCGCTCGACGAGGTGCAGGCCGTGTGGTCGGAAGAGGGCCTCAAGCCGGTCGCGCTCGACGGCACGACCGAGCTGACGCCGCTGCCGCAAGGCCAGCCTCATTCGTTCGACGCGCAGCGGCCGGCGCTGGCCGCGCGCGGGCTCTCCGAGGCCGAGAACGAGCTCGGCGGCCTGGTGCGCCAGGGCCTCGACGTCGTCGTCGCCTTCCCGCACCGTGGTGAGGCCCTGCGCCAGCAGGCGCTCCTGCGCCGCGTGAGCGCCGGCCTGCTCGAGCCGGGGGAGACGCCGGGCGGGCTGCAGTTCGCCGTCTCGCCGGCGCGGCGCGGGTTCGTCTGGCGCGAGCTCGGCTTCGCGCTCCTCCCCGACACGCAGGTCTTCCGCAAGCGGCCACCGCGCGCGTCGAGCGCGCCGGGCCGCGCGCTGCAGAGCTTCTCCGACCTGCGCACAGGCGACTACGTCGTGCACGAGGACCACGGCATCGCGCAGCTGCTCGGCTTCGAGACGAAGGAGGTCGCCGGCGTCACGCGCGACTACCTGCTGCTCGCCTTCCGCGGCGACGATCGTGTGTACGTCCCGCANNTGGGACAACCTGAAGACGCGCGCACGTACGCACCTGCGTGAGATGGCCGGCGAGCTGCTGCAGCTGTACGCACAGCGCCAGACACAGCCGGGCATCTCCTACGACGTCGACCACGAGTGGGTCGAACGGCTCGAGAGCGATTTCCCGTACCGCGAGACCGAGGACCAGCGCACCGCGATCGAAGCGGTGAAGGAGGATCTCGAGTCGCCGCATCCGATGGACCGGCTCGTCTGCGGCGACGTCGGCTTTGGCAAGACCGAGGTCGCGCTGCGCGCCGCGTTCACCGTCGCGGTGAGCGGCAAGCAGGTGCTGATGCTCGTGCCGACGACGGTGCTCGCCCAGCAGCACTGGAACACGTTCAAGGACCGCTACCGCGACTTCCCCGTGCGTGTCGAGATGGTCTCGCGCTTCCGCAAGCCGGCCGACGTGAAGAAGGTCCTCGCCGAGTTCAACGAAGGGAAGGTCGAGGTCCTGATCGGCACGCACCGCGTCCTCTCGAGAGACGTGATCGCGAAGGAGCTCGGGCTCGTGATCGTCGACGAGG
>PLDP01000110.1 GCA_003136795.1 Actinomycetota bacterium | reverse complement strand
CCCGTCCCGGATCCGGAGCCCGTTCCAGTTCCTGATCCCGATCCCGAGCCCGATCCCGAGCCCGAGCCGGAGCCCGATCCGGAGCCTGAGCCTGAGCCGGAACCGGAGCCCGACCGGGAGCCCGTGCCGATCGCGCCCCGGAACTGGAACGTGTGGGAGATCGAGAGCGCGCTGCGCGAGAGCGGCGATGCGAACGAGGAGCGGGAGTTCCTGCTCCTCTACCTGCGCGACTACGCCGGGTCGGACGGCGTCCTGCCGCTCGAGTTCGACGACCTCGTCCGCGAGTCGTTCGGCGAACTGCTCGGCACGCCGGCCGGATGAGGCCCCACCTGGCGGTGCGGGAGGTCGCGCTCGCCGGCCTCGCACTGCTTGCGGCCACCGTCTCGCTCGCGGTCACCGCGCAAACGCGTGACCACGACAGCACGAGCCCGCAACCCGAAGGCTCGTACATCGCGCTTGCCGGCTCGAGCGGCCCAGGAGCCTTCGGGCGCAGCACCGCGTGCGGCGGCGTCCTGCGCCCCGACACCGAAGGAGTCGCGCATCCGACGCTCCCGTGCGGCGCACGCATCTTCATCACGTTCCACGGCCAGACCGTGCTGACGCAGGTCGTCGATCGCGGGCCGTATGTGCCCGGGCGCCAGTTCGACCTGACCGACGCACTCGCCCGCCGCCTCGGCCTGCAGGGTGTGCAGGAGATCCACTGGTCGTACGCCCGGGCCGGATGATCGCGGCTACTGTCTGAGCGAGTGCTCGACCTCGTTCGTAGAGCCACGTACATGTAGAACCAACACCATGTGAAAGGGAGCCCGGGTCGGGCCTAGGTACCTGGTACCGACGGTTCGCACGGCACCCACCTGGCTTGTCCAGGTTCACGTGGACGTGGCACACAACCGGCGAGGTCGGAGCATGGTGGGGGGAGCTTCGGCTCCCCCCACGACTTTCCGGCAGTACCCTGGCGCGCATGCAGGAGCTGTACGGCGATTCCGCGCGCGGCGCCGACTGGGCGGCCGTCCGGCTGCGCGTGGACGGCGGCCGGATCGTCGACGCCGACGCGCCGGGAATCGACACCGACCTGCGCGGGCTGACGCTGCTCGAGGCGTGCGCGGTCGGAGGGGAGACGCTGCCGGTCGACGCGCTCGCGAACGCGCTCGGGCCCGTCGTGCGTGCGACGCCCGATCCCGCGCGCATCGCGGTGGCGATGAGCGGAGGCGTCGACAGCGCGGTGACGCTCCTCAAGGCGGGCCCGGCTGCGGTCGGTGTGACGCTGCGGTTGTGGCTCGACCCGAACGGTCCCGACGCGGAGCGCGCGTGCTGTTCGCCGAGCGCCGTGATCGCCGCGCGCGAGTCGTGCCATGCGCGCGGTCTCCCCCACGTGACGCTCGACCTGCGCGAGGCGTTCCGTCGCGCCGTCGTCGCCCCGTTTGTGCGCGGCTACGCACGAGGTGAGACGCCGAACCCGTGCATCCGCTGCAACGGCGGCTTCCGCTTCGCCGAGCTGCTCTCGTTCGCGCGACGCGTCGGCGCATCGGCGCTCGCGACCGGGCACTACGCGCGCATCGTCGAGCGCGACGGCCGCCTGCTGCTCGCGCGCGCGGTCGACGAGCAGAAGGATCAGAGCTACATGCTCGCGCGGCTCGACCCGCGTCACCTTGCACGCATTCGCTTCCCACTCGGCATGCAGACGAAGGACGAGACGCGCGCAGAGGCCGCCGCCGCCGAGCTCGCCGCGGCGCACCGTGCCGAGAGCCAGGAGGCGTGCTTCCTCGCAGGTGACGACTACCGCTCGTTCCTCGACCGTCAGGGCCTGCCCGCCGCTTCCGGGGCGATCGTCGACGAGGCGGGGGAGGCGCTCGGTGAGCACAGCGGCTACTGGCGGTTCACGCCGGGCCAGCGTCGCGGGCTCGGGATCGCTGCCGCCGAGCCGCTGTACGCACTGTCGACCGACGCGCGCACGAACACGGTCGTCGTCGGGCCGCGGGCAGCGCTCGCCCGCACGCGCGTCTCGGCGCGCGGACGGCTCTATGCGCCGGCGGGCAGGGTGACCGCGAAGCTCCGCTATCGCTCGCCCGCGGTCGGTGCCACGGTCGAGGCGACCCCGTCCGGCTTCCGGCTCCAGCTCGACGAACCGGCCTACGGCGTGGCCCGCGGCCAGGCCGCCGTCCTGTACGACGGCGACGTCGTCGTCGGTTCGGGGTTGGTCACGTCCGCCGCGGCTGGCTAGTCTGGGCCCGTGGTCGTTGCCTTCTCCTTCGGAGATCTCGCTGATCTCGCCCTTGCGGTGTTTCTCGTCGCCGTCGGCGTCGGGCTCGGCTGGGCGTTTCTCCGGCTGGCCGTAACGTTCGACCGACTTTCTTCGTTGATTCGAGGGGCAGAACGTGAGGCTCTGCCCGTGATCAACAAGGTCGGGGGTTCGGTGGACCGGGTCAACGCGCAGCTCGACAAGCTCGACACGGCGACGGACAGCGCCGTCGACGCGGTAGAGGCCGTGGATGAGGCCGTCCGCGCCGTCAGCTTCGCCGTGAAGCGTCCCGTGCAGAAGCTCGCCGGCCTCTCGGCCGGGGTCTCGCATGGGTGGGCGTCATTCAAGTCGCGCCGCAACTGGCACGACGCCGTCGACGAGGCCAAGGATGCGGCCGAGCGGCGGGAGCGGGATCTCGACGAAGAGTTGAAGGCNNCTGACGATCGAGAACCTCGAGGATCTCCAACTCGCGCTCGACGCCGTTCTCGACCGCATGGACCCGAACGCGGGGGACGTGACCGTGCAGATGTCGTTGCGGGACGACGAGCTCGAGACACGGATCGGCCCGTTGTCGCCGGCGCTGCTCGACGAGCTCGAGCGCGAGGCGGATGGTGGAGAGCTTCGTGTGCGCCGCGTCCTCGACTCCACGGTCGACGACGTGCACGTCGACGGAGAGTGGGTGCGGCTGACAAAGCGGGTCTCGAGGAGTGGCTGAGAACGACAAACTTCTGCTGCGCCGCTACCACGAGGAGGGCGACCTCCAGGCGCGTGAGCAGCTGATCGAGCAGTACATGTCGCTCGTGCGCTCGCTCGCCCGGCGCTACAGCTACCGCGGCGAGCAACTCGACGACCTCGTCCAGATCGGGTCGATCGGCCTGATCAAGGCGATCGACCGCTTCGACCTCGACCGCGGCGTCGAGCTCACGACGTACGCGACGCCGAACATCATCGGCGAGATCAAGCGCCACTTCCGCGACCGCGGCTGGGCCGTGCGCGTACCGCGCGGGCTGCAGGAGCTGAACGTGCAGCTCTCGAAGCTCGTCGAGCAGCTGACGGTGCAGTTCTCCCGGTCGCCGACGATCCCCGAGCTCGCGGAGGCGGCCGGTGTCGAAGAAGAGGACGTGCTCGAGGCGCTCGAGTCCGGGCGCGCCTACTCGTCTCTCTCGCTCTCGTCGGGCGGCGGCACCGAGGACGGGGAAGAGCTCGATCCGCTCGAGTCGCTCGGCGACATCGAGCACCAGTACGAAGTCTCCGAGGACCGCGCGGTGCTGGCGCCGGGCTTCAAGGTGCTCGACAAGCGCGAGCGGGCGATCCTCCACCTGCGCTTCTTCGAGGGGTTGACGCAGTCTCAGATCGCGCAGCAGGTCGGCATCTCGCAGATGCACGTCTCACGGCTGATTCGCCGCGCGCTCGAGAAGATCAGGGACGAGATCGCCGCCGACGAGCTCGACCCCGACCGCACCGCCTGAAGCAAACGCTCCACAGGGCGTCCGTACACTGTTCGTCCGTGGCGATGACGACGAACGAGCTGCGCGAGGCCTTCCAGAGCTTCTACGAGGAGCGGGGCCATCTGCGTGTGCCCGGGCACTCGCTGATCCCGCCGGCGGAGGACCAGACAACGCTCTTCATCATCGCCGGTATGCAGCAGTTCAAGCCGTATTTCCTGCGCACAAAAGAGCCGCCGCGCGACCGTGTCGTCAGCGTCCAGCCGTGCCTGCGCGCGGGCGGCAAGGACAACGACCTCGACGAGGTCGGGCGCACCGACCGCCACTGCTCCTTCTTCGAGATGATGGGCAACTTCTCGTTCGGCGACTACTACAAGGACGAGGCCGTCGACTTCGCGTGGGAGTGGGTGACCGGCGTGCTGCAGCTCGAGCCGGAGCGACTGTGGGCGACCGTGCACGAGGGCGACCCGATGCTGGAGCTGGAGGAGGACACCGTCGCGATCGACGCGTGGCAGCGTGTCGGCATCCCCGCCGAACGCATCGTGCGGCTCGGCAAGGACAACTTCTGGCAGGCGGGCGAGACGGGCCCGTGCGGGCAGTGCACCGAGATCTTCTACGACCGCGGCGAGGCCTACGCCTGCGGCGACCCGAACTGCGGGCCCGGCCACTGCGACCGCATCATGGAGATCTACAACCTCGTCTTCATGGCGTACGACCTGCAGCCGGGCAACGTGCTCGTGCCGCTGCCGACGCCGAATGTCGACACGGGCAACGGCGTCGAGCGCACGGCATGCGTGCTGCAGGGCGTGGGCTCGGTCTTCGACACCGACGGCTTCCGCGTGATCATGGACTGGATCGAGCGCGAGTCGGGCGTCGCCTACGGAGACACCGAGGTGTCGCAGCGCGCGCACCGCGTGCTCGCAGACCACGGCCGTGCCGTCACGTTCCTGATCGCGGAGGGAATCGAGCCGTCCAACGAGGGCCGCGGCTACATCTGCCGCCGCCTCCTGCGCCGGGCGATCTACCAGGCGAAGCGCATCGGCCTGGAAGGCGTCCACCGCCTGCCCGCGGTCGTCGTCGACCAGATGGGCGACGCGTATCCGATCCTGCGCGAGCACGCCGGCCAGATCGAGCGGATCGTGCGCGCGGAGGAGGAGAAGTTCTCCGAGACGCTCGCGCGCGGCATGAAGGTGTTCGAGGAACTGGCCGGCCAGGAGGCGATCACCGCCGAGAATGCGTTCGCGCTCGTCGCCACGTACGGCTTCCCGATCGAGCTCGCGCAGGAGCTCGCCGAGGAGCGCGGCCAGGCGCTCGACCTGGACGGGTTCCACGACCTGATGGAGCAGCACCGCGAAGTGTCGCGCGGCGGAGGCGAAGACTCGACGCAGCAGGTTGCGGCACAGCTCGTTGCCGCCGGCAAGCGGGCGACGGAGTTCGTCGGCTACTCCAAGACGGACGTCCTCACCGCCGTGATCGAGACGGCGTCGCTGCAGGGGACGCGCCAGTTCGTCAAGCTCGAGCAGAGCCCGTTCTACGCCGCAGGCGGCGGCCAGGTCAGCGACCGGGGCTACCTCCTCGTGGACGGTGAGACGGCGAGGCTGGAGGTTGTCGACGTCCTCAAGTTCGGTGACGACCAGGTCTTGATCGTCGAGCTCGCTGGACGTTCGCTCCTGACGCCGGGAACGCGCGTGCAGGCAGTCGTCAACTGGGGCGACCGCTTCCCGACCCAGGCGAACCACACCGCGACGCACCTGTTGCACCAGGCGCTGCGCGACGTGCTCGGCGATCACGTCAAGCAGGCGGGCTCGGCCGTTCGCCCCGACAAGCTGCGCTTCGACTTCACGCACACCGAGCAGCTGACGCCCGAACAGCGCGAGCGCGTCGAGCGCATCGTCAACGAGCGCGTGTTCGAGGCGATCCCCGTGCGCACGTTCGTGACGCCGATCGAAGAGGCGCGCAAGCTCGGCGCGATGATGCTGTTCGGCGAGAAGTACGGGGACGAGGTGCGCGTCGTCGAGATCGGCGACTACTCGACCGAGCTCTGCGGCGGTACCCATGTGCGCTCAACGGCCGAGATCGGCCCCTTCCTGATCCTCGGTGAGAGCTCCGTCGGCTCCGGTGCGAGGCGCATCGAGGCGATCACCGCCGGCGAGGCGTGGACCGTGCTCGAAGGCCGCTCGAAGGAGCTCGAGGACGTTCGTGCCGAGCTCGAACAGCTCAAGCGCGAGACGAAGAAGCCGAAGCAGGCGGCGACCGACGCCGGCCTTGAGATCGTGTGGCAGGACAAGCAGGGCAAGGTGTTCGTCGCGGAGGTGAAGGGCGCGCGCGGCAGCGCGCTGCGCGACCTCTCCGACCGGCTCCGCCAGCGGGAGGGCGCGGACGCGGTCGTGCTTGCGTCGACCGACGACGGCAAGGTGGCGCTCGTCGTGAACCTCGACAACTCGCTGGCGGCGCTCGACGCCGTTGCGATCGTCCGTGAGCTGGGGCCGCTGATCGGCGGCGGCGGCGGCGGCGGCCGCCCGACGCTCGCCGAGGCGGGCGGGAAGAACGTCGACGGCGTTCGCGACGCGCTNNAAGGTGCTGGCGCTCGACTACGGCTCCGCCCGCACCGGTGTCGCGGTCTCCGATCCGACGGGAACGGTTGCCAGGCCGGTGACGACGATCGAGCGCGCCACGACCGACGCCGGGTTTGCGAAGCTCCTGGCCGTGATCGCCGCGGAAGAGCCGGTGCTGGTGGTCGTCGGCATGCCTCTGACCTTGCGCGGCGACCACGGCGAGCAGGCCCGCGAGACGGCGGAGTTCGTCGAGCGTCTGCGCGGCTCGCTGTCGACGCCGGTCGAGACCTACGACGAGCGGTTCACGTCGGTGCTCGCCGGCGGCGACGACGCTCGCGCCGCCGCTCATCTCCTGTCGAGCTACCTCGAGTGGCAGAGCGCCCGGCGATGATGCCGGTGCCGCGGCGGAAGGGCCCGCCGCCGGAGCAGATCCGCCGCCGGCGCTTCGTCGCGCTGCTCGCGATTGTCGGCGCGCTGATCGTGGCCGTCGTTGCGATCGTCGTCGCGTTCCCGAAGATCCGCGGCTCGCACGCGGCGACGCCGACGCTGCCGGTCGCGCCGAAGCCGTTCCGGATCGTCTTCCCGGAAGGCTTTACGCGCGCGCAGATGGCCATCCGGGTGCGCGACGTCGCGCGGATCGCGCGGCGCAAGAGCCACAAGCCGGTGCAGCTCGGCCTGCAGAGCTACCTGCTCGCATCCCAGCGCGCGTCGATCCCCTGCTTCCGGCCACACCCGCAGCGCAACCTCGAGGGCTTCCTGTTCCCCGCCACCTACGACTTCGTGAACTCGACCACGTCGGCCGAGCTCGTGCAGGACCAGGTGCAGGCGTTCTGTGAGAACTGGGCCCAGGTCAACCTCGCGTACGCGCGCTCGAAGAACCTCACCGACCACGACGTGCTCGTGATCGCGTCGATGATCGAGAAGGAAGTGCTTGCGCCTGAAGAGCGGCCACTCGTCTCGGCGGTGATCTACAGCCGCTTGCACGCGCACATGCCGCTCGGGATCGATGCGACGCTCCGCTACGGGTTGCACATCCCGCCGACGAAGTCGATCCTCGAGTCGCAGCTGCAGAGCAACAACCCGTACAACACGCGCAAGACGCTCGGCCTGCCGCCGACGCCGATTGCGAACCCGGGCCTCGCGTCGATCCAGGCCGCGGCGCACCCGGCGCACGTCAACTATCTCTACTTCGTGCGCAAGCCCGACAAGATCCACCAGTTCTTCACCGCGAGCGCAAGCACGTTCGCGCACTACGAGTGTGCGCACGGGTACGGCTGTTAAGTGGCGAGCCAGGTCGCCCTCCTCGGTCATCCGGTCGCGCACTCGTTGTCGCCGCGGATGCAGAACGCAGCCTTCGCCGTGTGCGGCCTCGACTGGCAGTACACCGCGTTCGACGTCACCGACGTCGTCGCTGCCGTCGACGCGCTGCGCGCGCTCGGCTTCGTCGGCGCGAACGTGACGATCCCGCACAAGCAAGCCGCCGTCGCGGCGTGCGACGAGGCCGACAGTGACGCCGTCAACACGCTCGTCTTTCGCGACGGGCGCGTGCTCGGCTTCAACACCGACCGGGAGATCCTCGCGGGGATCGACGCGAAGCACGCCTGCCTGATCGGCGCCGGCGGTGCTGCCCGCGCGCTCGCGCCGGCGCTGCCGGAGGACACGCGCGTCTTCACCCGGTCGGGCGCCTGGCCGCCGGATGCGACGGGCTGCGACCTCGTCGTCAACGCGACACCCCTCCGCGATGAGCTGCTCGTGCGGCCCGAGGCGGGCCAGACCGTCGTCGATCTCGCCTACGGCGACGGCGAGACCGTGCTCGTCGCGGCGGCGCGCGCCGCGGGCTGCACGGTGGTCGACGGCCGCGAGGCGCTCGTGCGCCAGGGCGCCGCGAGCTTCCGGCTGTGGACCGGGCTCGAGCCGCCGCTCGATGCGATGCGCGCGGCGGTCAGGCCCTAGCCCAGACCGCGAGCCCGGCCGCCCCTGCGAGGAGCACGCCGGCGACGACGGCGACCATGACCGTCCAGTCGCGGCCGTGTCTGGCGGCCTGCACCGCAACCGGGGGCGCGGGGCGTCTGGCGCTGCGGTAGAGGTAGAGCGTCGTCTCGGCGCCGGTCGGGTCGGGATTGCCGAGAAAGCGCTCGTACTGGCGCAGGCGTGCGACCGTCAAGGCGAGCGACGTGGCGCGTGTGAGCGCCTCGCGGCCCGAGAGGCCGTCGAGCGCGCCGGCGGACGGAACCTCCGGCCGGACCGACACGGCGATCCGCCCGTGCGCGTGCACCGTCAGGCGTCCGGTCACCGTGGCCGAGATGCGGCGGCCGCCGACGGCGCCGCTGATCCGCAACGGCACCGTGATGCGGGCGCGCGACGTCTGTGCCGGGCTCGTGAGGCTCGCCGTGCCCTCCGGGAGCGGCCGGCCGAGCACGACCGCTCGCCGCAGCGCGAGCACGTAGCGCACGAGCGGCGCCGGATCGGCGTCGGCCGTGAAGGTGTCCACGGTCACGCCCGTCGTGTTGACGAAGGTGGCCGTCTCGCCGCGCACCTCGATGCGGAGCGGCAGCACCGGTGCCGCCCGGGCCGGATCGAGCGTGGCGTGCGCCTTCAACGTCCGCTGCAGCGGGTTGAAGCCTTCCCAGATGATCGACCCGCTGCGCAGTCCCGGCGTTGCGTCGGAGCCGGGGAGCGCCGTGACGTCGAGCAGCGGCGCGCCGATCGTGAAGTAGTAGTCGCCCTTGACCGAGACGAAGAGCGTCTGGTCCGCCGTGATCGCGAACGGCGCGCCGGTCGGCGAGACCGAGACGCGCACCTGGACGGCGGAATGGATTCGGTGCCGCACGCTCTCGGCGCTCGAGGTTGCCCCGCCGCCGAGCGGAGGCACTGGCGAGAGCGGGGTGAGCGGCGACGGCAGCGGTGCGACGTGGGCCGCGGCGGCGGGAGCGGCCAGGGCGAGCGCGGCCGCTCCGGCTGCGAGCGCAAGCGCGAGCGCGAGCCTCACATCCACGTCATCGCGTCTGGGAAATCGTCGGGAGGGTGGCGGAGAGCGGATCGTCCTTCACGGGCGCGTAGGTCATGTCGTGGAAGCGAGCGAAATACACGTCGTCGTCGACGACGCCCTCGTGGTTCGACTTGTTGAAGGCGCGCTCGTCGCCGTTGGCACCTTCGACCGTCACTTCCTCGAGCGCCGCCGCGATCTTCACGGGGTCGGTCGAGCCTGCTTTCAACACGGCCGCGGCGAGCAGGTTGACGAAGTCGTAGGCATACATCCCTGTCTCCGGCGGCTGGATCACCTCCTGCCCGGCGCGCGTCTTCACGCCGACGCGGTCGACGCCGAAGGCCGATTCGTACTTCTGCTCGAAGTTGCGGAACGGCGCACTGCCGACTTCGGCCGTCAGCCGACCGGCCGCAAAGGTCAGCCCGTCGACCCAGGAAGGGTGGTTCGCCAGCTGCTGGCGGACGAACGGGTCGGCCCCGGCCGGCGGCGTATAGAAGGGCACGTTCCAGCCGGCCGAGCGCGCCGCCGTGATCGCCGCGGCGATCGTCGCGGGCTGCCCCCACACGAGCAGCGCCGTCGCGTGGGCGCGGCGCGCGCGCAGGATCTGCGGTGCGAGGTCGAGTGCGTCCGCCGGGACGGTCTCGTCGACGGCGATCGACGACCGGTTCTGCGAGAAGGCCTCGTGCAGCGCCGCCGCGCCGGCCGAGCCGTAGTCGGAGTCGTCGTGCACAAGCGCGATCTTCAACCCCTTCGGGATGAGGTACTCGGCCAGGCGGAACGCGATGCCGTGGTCGGTCGGCGCGATCCGGAAGACGTTCGGGCGGGTCGCCGGGTTGACCGACTCCTTGCCGCCTTCGAAGACGATGCAGATCGGCATGCCACGCGCCACGCGCCACGACGCGTCGATGCCGGTCCCTTCGTCGACGACGGCGATCGCGTGCTCGTCCGCTGCGCGCCGCACGTTCGCGACCGCGAGCGCCGGCGAGAGGGCGGAGTCCATCGTCTGCACGTTGAGGTCGTACGTCGTGCCACCGATCCGCAGGCCAGCGGCGTTCACCTCGCTCACGGCGAGCCGCGCCCCGTTCTCGATCGCCTGGCCNNCTCGTTGCGGAGCCACCGCAGCCGGCGAGCACGACGACCAGCGCGGCGAGGGCGACGCTCCGCCCTCTCACAGCCTTCCTTCCTCGAGGACGAGCACCTGATCTGCGATCCGCTGCACGAGCCCCACATTGTGCTCCACAACGAGGAGCGCCAGTCCTTCGTCGCGCAGCGAACGGAGCAGCTCGGCTAGGCGCTCGGCTTCGCTCGTCGACGCGCCCGCCGTCGGCTCGTCGACGAGCAGCACCGACGCACCGGTCGCATAGGCGGCCGCGAGCATCAGCGCCCGCTGGTCGGTGACCGGCAGCTCGCCGGCGGGCGTGTCCCGCGCGAGGCCGAAGCGGTCGAGCACCGCTTCGGCCCACCGGACGAACCGGGCGTCCTCGCCGCGCATCTGCGGCGTGGCGAGCAGCGAGCGCAGCAGGCCCGCCCGGCGGCGGCGGCCGGCCGAGGCGGCGAGCAGATGCTCGAGCGGCGTCTGCGACGGGAAGATGGAGGTTGCCTGCAGCGTCCGCGCCGTGGCGCCGCGGTCGGCATCGATCCTGCCTGCGTCCGGCGCCACCGTTCCCGCCAGCATGCGGAGCACCGTCGTCTTGCCGGAGCCGTTCGGCCCGACGAGGGC
>PLDP01000096.1 GCA_003136795.1 Actinomycetota bacterium | reverse complement strand
CTGCCGCGCACCGACCCCGACGTGGTCACACGGCTCGCCGCGCTCGTCCAGGGCTCGACCGTCGAGGCGCGCGTCTGATTCCGGAGCTGCCGGCAGCCGAGCTCGAGGCGGTGTGCGGGTCCGCCGCGGCCCCGGACGAGGTGCAGGACCTACGTGGCAAGCGCTTCGCCTCGACGATGGGCGTCTGGCGCGTGGTTTCGGACGGTCGCTCGGTCGTACTGAAGCACCTCGCACTCGGTGTAGGTGGGACACGGACGTGGCCGTCGGACACGGAGGTCGAGTCGCCGCACTACTGGCGACGCGAGGCCGAGGTCTACGAGCACGGTCTACCGCCCGGCGTGCCGTTTCGTCTTCCGGCCTGCACAGTGTTCGAGCGTGATGACGGTTCGGTTGCGCTGTGGCTCGAGGACGTCGGCGATCCGGAGCCGTGGCCCGACGCGGAGATCGTCGACGTAGCCCGGCGGCTTGCCGCCATGCCCTCGGTCACGGACGCGCCGCGGTGGCTCGCGCGCGACTGGCTGCCTCGCTACCTCGAGCTGCGCGCGTTTCGCTTCGATCCGGAGCTGCCCGTCTGGCAGCGGCGCGACGAAATCGTCGCGCGCGCGTCGAGGCCGGCCCGCGCGTGCTCGTGCACAACGACTTCCACCCGGGCAACATCTTCCGTCCCGGTGGCGATCCGGTCGTCATCGACTGGGCGTTCTGCGGCCTCGGGGTGCCGGGCAGCGACGCGGGCGTGCTCGTCGGCGACTTTCTCTTCGACGGCTTCTACTCGGTCGAGGAGGCCGAGCACTTGATCGAGCTCGTCTGGGACGCCTACTCGGGAGCCCTGGCACCGGCGCTCGTGCCGGAGGCGGAGTTCACCTTCTTCGTGGGCAACGCCCTTCGCTACGGCTGGGCGCCCACGGTCAACGAGCACTTCGCGGCCGTCCACGCCGTCCTCACCTCGGCAGCGGCCACTCGGCTACCGTCCTTTCCGTGAGCGACACCGCGGTGATCCTGATGGCGTACGGCTCGCCCGAGCGCGTCGCCGACGTGCCCGCCTACTACGCCGACATCCGCGGCGGCCGCCCGATCTCGCCCGAGAACCTGGAGGACCTCGTCGCCCGCTACCGCGCGCTCGGGATCGAGGACTCCAACCCGTTGAACGCGATCACCGAGGCGACGCGCGCCGCGCTCGAGGCAGAGCTCGGGCTGCCGGTCTTCACGGGCATGAAGCACTGGGCCCCGCGCATCGCCGACGCAGTGGACGCGGCGCTCGGTGCGGGCGCGACGCGACTCGTCGGTCTCGTGCTCGCACCGCATTACAGCCGGCTCTCGATCGCCGGTTACCGGGGTCTGCTCGACGATGCGGTTGCCGGGCGCGCCGGCGTGATCTTCGTCGAGAGCTGGCACGACGATCCCGGCCTGATCGCCTTCCTTGCCGACCGCATCCGCGACACCGATGCTCACGTCGTCTTCACGGCCCACTCACTTCCCGCGCGCATCCTCGACGACGGTGATCCGTACCAGGACCAGCTGCTCGAGACGTCCCGGCTCGTCGCCGACAGTGCGGGTGTCGAGGACTGGTCGTTCTCCTTCCAGAGCGAGTCGCCGACCGGGGAGCCGTGGCTCGGTCCCGACATCCTCGACCACCTCGAGGACCTGAGCGGGCGCGGCGTGGACGACGTCCTCGTTTGTCCCATCGGGTTCGTGTCGGATCATCTGGAGATCCGCTGGGACATCGACAGCGAGGCCAAGGACAAAGCGCGCGAACTGGGCCTGCAGCTCGACCGGATCGAGATGCCGAACGACGACCCGCGCTTCGTCCACGCCCTCGGCGAGATCGTGCGCGGCGCGCTCGCGGCGGTCGCGGCATGAACGTCGCCGGCCGGATCGTCGTCGATCGCGTCTCGCGGACCTTCCGCGTCTACCCGAAGGCGCAGCGGACGCTCAAAGATATCTTCGTCTCGCGCGGCCGCCTGGGCGTGCGCGAGGTGCAGGCGTTGAGCGATGTCTCGCTGACGGTCGAGCCGGGCGACGCCGTCGGGCTCGTCGGGCGCAACGGGTCGGGCAAGACCACGCTCCTCCGGCTGATCTCGGGGATCATCAAGCCGACGACGGGGCGCATCGAGGCCGGTGGGCGCATCGCGTCGCTGCTCGAACTGGGGGCTGGTTTCCACCCGGACTTCAGCGGCCGCGAGAACGTCTACCTGAACGGCTCGATCCACGGCCTGTCGCGTGCGCGCGTGCGCGAGGTGATGGACGAGATCGTCGCGTTCGCGGAGCTCGAGAAGTTCATCGACCTTCCGGTGCGCACCTATTCGTCAGGCATGTTCATGCGCCTCGGCTTCTCGGTCGCCGCGCACATCCAGTCCGACGTGCTGCTCCTCGACGAGGTGTTCGCCGTCGGCGACGAGCAGTTCCAGCGCAAGTGCTTCGGCAAGATCGCGGAGTTCAAGAATCGCGGCGGGACGATCCTGTTCGTCTCGCACGACGCGCAGGCCGTCGAGCGGCTGTGCGACCGCGCCGTGCTCCTACGGCAGGGCGAAGTCGCGTTCGACGGCGATACGCGCGAGGCGATCGGCGCCTANNAGCGGCGAGGCTCGCATCGTGTCCGCGCAGCTCGTCGACGACGACGGCGAGGAGCGCACGCAGCTCACAGCAGGCGAGCCCGTGACGGTCCGGCTCGTCGTCGCGGCCGAGCCGGGCGTGGCGCCGCCCCGCGTCTCGCTCGAGCTGCGGGACGACGGCGGCCTCGTGCTCGGCGCCGCCGGCCAGGAAACGCGTGAGCTCGGCTGGTCGCCGGAAGGCGGCGAGCGGGAGCTGCGGTTCCGCCTCGGCCGCCTGCCGCTGGCCGACGGACGCTTCCATCTCCGGTTCGCGCTCGCCGACGGCGACACGGGCCGGCTTCTGCACACCCTCGATGATGCCCTCCGCTTCTTCGTCTTCCCGGACGGTGAGCAGACCGGGGCCGTGCTCCTCGACGGCGACTGGTCGTTGCAGGAGATCGGCGAGGGCACGCCAACTCCGCGAGTGTGAGCTCCCGGGCCTGCCCAGACTGGCCGACGCTGATGGAACTGGCGCCGGAGCTGCAATTTCGCCACTACACGCTCGGCGAGGTGCAGATTCCTGTCGACGCCTTCGTCCAGCTCGAAGGGCTGTCGTCCGACACCGTCGCGGTCTGTTGCGACCTCGACGCGCACGTTTTCAACCCGGAGCACACCGAACCGCGGATCGTCGAGGCGCTCCGTGGCACGCACTGGATCGACGTGCACGAGTTCCCGCGGCCTGGCTGACCGGCCCGGGTAGTGTCTTCGGGCGATGACGTCCGTCGTCGTCCCCTTCCGGAGCAGTGATCCCAAGCGTCGCCTTGCGACGCTGTCGGACCGCGACCGCGTACGCCTGGCCGAGGCGATGCTCGCCGATGTGCTCGCCGCGGCGGTCGCCGTCGGGCGGGTGCTCGTCGTCTCGCCGCAGCCGATCGCGTTGCCCGAGGGCGTGACGCACGTGCCCGACCCGCACCACGGCCAGGGCGCCGCTGTGCGCGCCGCGCTCGACGCGGCGGCGGCCACGGGCCTGCCCGGCCCGTACCTCGTCGTCAACGCCGACCTGCCCTGCGCCACGAGCCGCGACCTGCTCGCGCTCGCCGGAGCCGTGCCCGACGGCGGGCTCGCGCTCGTCGCAGCGCCCGACGGCACGACGAACGCGCTCGCGTTCGCCGACGAGCGGCTCTTCGAGCCGGTCTACGGGCCCGGCAGCGCCGAGCGCTTCGCGGCGCTGGGCGAGGCGCGGCTGCTCGACGCGCCGAATCTGATCGATGACGTGGACGCGCCCAGCGATCTCGCGCGGCTCGGCGCCCGGCTGGGCGAGCACACCCGGCGCGTGCTCGCCGTGCTCGGACTCGAGTCCGCCGCGTGAACGTTGCGGTCCTCTCGGGCGGCGTGGGCGGCGCGCGGTTCCTCCGCGGCCTCATGGGTGTCGTCGAGCCAGGCAACGTTTCCATCGTAGGCAACGTTGCGGACGACATCGAGGTGCTGGGCCTTCGGGTCTCGCCCGATCTGGACAGCATCCTCTACACGCTCACCGGGCGCTCCGACGAGGAGCGCGGCTGGGGCCGTTCCGGCGAGACCTGGCAGGCGCTCGAGTCGGTCGCAGAGCTCGGCGGGGAATCCTGGTTCCGGCTCGGCGACCGCGACATCGGCCTGCACCTCGTCCGCACCGAGCTTCTGCGCAGCGGTGTGACACTGACCGAAGCGACGGAGCGGATCGCGCGCGCCCTTGGGCTCGAGGCGCGGCTTCTGCCGGCGACCGACGACCCCGTGCGGACGTTCGTGGAGACGCCCGCCGGCACATTCTCCTTCCAGACCTGGTTCGTCGCCCGCGGCCACCGCGACGAGGTCGACGCATTGCACTATCCGGGCGCGCCCGCTGCTGCCGCCGCGCCCGGCGTGGTGGAGGCGATCGACGAGGCCGACGTGATCCTGATCGCGCCGAGCAACCCCTACGTGTCGATCGGCCCGATCCTCGCGGTCGGCGAGATCCGGGCCGCGCTCGAGCGCCGTAGCGTCCCCTGTGTGGCGATCAGCCCGCTGATCGGAGGGCGCGCCGTGAAGGGCCCGGCCGACCGGATGCTCGCGCGGCTCGCGGGCGGAACGACGCCCACACACGTCGCGTCGTGTTACGAGGGCCTGATCGACGCGCTCGTGATCGACGAGCTCGACGAAGCGAGCGGTCCGGTGCGCGGCGTGAAGCAGACGGTCGTCACGAAGACGCTGATGTCGGACGAGAGCGCTGCGCGCAAGCTCGCCGCCGCTGCCGTTCACGCCTCGGGGGCGCTCGCGTGAGAGTCGCGATCCTCGGCGGGACCGGCAGCTTTGGCCGCGCGCTCGCCGGGCGGCTCGTCGCGCTCGGCGACGACGACATCGTGATCGGCTCGCGCGACGCCGAGCGGGCGCAGCAGACCGCGGTGGAGCTCGGCGGCACCCGTGTCACCGGCGCGACGAACGAGGACGCTGTCGCCGGCGCCGACCTCGTCGTGCTTGCGGTGCAGGCGGACGCTGCGCTCGACACGGCGCGCGCGGTCGCCGGCCCGCTCGGCACGACGCCGCTGTTCAGCGTCGCGAGCGCGATCGAGTTCCACAAAGGGGTGGGCATGTTCCCCGATCCCGACGCACTGAGCCTCGCGGAGCGCGTGCAAGCGCTCGTCGCAGCGCCGGTCGTCGCAGGCCTGCACTCGATCGCGGCTTCGAACCTCGAGACGCAGCGGCCGGACGAAGACGCGCTGGTCTGCGGCGACGACCCGCAGGCGAAGGAGCTCGCGCTCGCGTTCGCGGGCAAGCTCGTCGGCGGCCGGGCCCTGGACGCCGGCCCGCTTGCGAGCGCCCGCGCGCTGGAGGGGCTCACGGCCGTGATCGTCAACCTGAACCGTCGCTACAAGGCACATGCCGGCGTGCGCATCACCGGCGTGGACGGCGCAGAGTGATCTCGCTCATCCCCGTGCGCGGCCTGCCGGAGATCCGGGAGGGAGACGACCTGACCGCGATGATCGTCGAGCTGATCGAGCTTGCCGACGACGATGTGCTGGTGATCGCCCAGAAGGCGGTCTCGAAGGCGGAGGGCCGAGTGATCAGAATCAACTCGCTGGAGGCGTCCGAGCATGCAATCGAGCTCGCCGGCGACGAGCGTGACCCGCGCGAGGTCGAGGCCGTGCTCCGTGAGGCGAAGCGCATCGTGCGGGAGCGAGGGCCGCTCGTGATCGCGGAGACGGTGCACGGGTTCATCTGCGCATCCGCCGGCGTCGACCATTCGAACGCGCCGGAGCCGGGGACGCTGGTGCTGCTGCCGGTCGATCCCGATGCCTCGGCGCGGCAAGCCCGCGCGCGGGTGCTCGAACTGACCGGCCGGACGGTTGGCGTCGTGATCACCGACTCCTTCGGCCGGCCGTTCCGGCAGGGCACGACCGACGTCGCGATCGGCGTCGCGGGCATCCCGCCGATCATCGACCTGCGCGGAACGACCGATCGGATCGGCTACGAGCTGCGGTCGAGCAGGGTGGCGATCGCCGACGAGATCGCCGGTGCGGCCGATCTCGCGCGGGGCAAGGCCGAGGGCGTTCCCGCCGTCGTCGTGCGCGGCCTCCAGCTCGCCGGCGACGGGACGGCGCAGGAGATCGTGATCGAGCACGAGCTCGATTTGTTCTCCTAAGCGGGGCTTTTGCCCGTGAACGGGCATTTACAAAATCCTTAACGGTTCTCCGGCCTGACAACCGGCGGCATCTGTACCGTCCCGCGGTCGCTCGCGGCGGACGCCCAGCCCTCGCGAGGCAACCCCCTCTAAGCCATGCGGACTTAGGGCCAAAGGAGGACAGTTTGTCGTGCGGTTGACCGTGCCGTTGAGCCTGCTTGGGCTCGCGTTGGCACTGACGTTCGCTCTTGCCGGTTCGGCGCATGCCCGTGTGGGGATGCGCACGGATCAGCCTGCGCAGGCCGGCTCGCTGCGCGTGCTCATCGACCATTACCGCGGTCTGACCTGGACGTACGAGCGGGCTGCGGATCTGCAGCGGACGCCGACGTCATTCCTGGATCGCCGCACCGACGACCGTGCGTTCCTCCAGAAATCGATCGCTGCCTGGACGCGCCGCGCCGACCTCGCCCAGCGGCGTGCGCTCGCGGTCATCCACGAGCGCTTGCTCGTGCCGCTGCCCGCGGCGCCGTCTCCGCACGCCCGGCTCTTCACCCGCGTCTCCTACAGCCGCCGGCTCGCCTTGAGCCTGCGCAGCATCTACCCGGGTCACATCACGCGGCAGTTCGCGAGCGCCGAGGCGCCGACCGCCCCCGCGACCTTGCGCCTCTGGCAGCGCCGCGGCGCCTCCGCGGCCCTCGTGCTCACCGAGCACGAGCCGGCGGTCCCCGCCTGGCTACACGACTCGTTCCTGTGCATCCACCGCTTCGAAGGCGCCTGGGACTCGAACACGGGGAACGGCTACTACGGCGGCCTGCAGATGGACCTGAGCTTCCAGGGCCGGTACGGGCCCGAGTTCCTGGCCCGCTGGGGCACCGCCGACAACTGGCCCGCGTGGGCCCAGCTCCTGGCCGGGGCCCGGGCCTACCAGGCCGGGCGGGGCTTCACGCCCTGGCCGAACACCGCCCATTTCTGCGGCCTGCTCTGAATCCCGCTCCGGCGCCGGCCANNGCTCCGTCGAGCCTACGCCGGTCGAGGCTCAAGCCGGACACGCTCGCCGCCGATGGTCCCTCGAATGGTGCGTCAGACGTCTGCGGCGCGCGAGCCTGACCTGGGCGCGCACGAGAACGGGAGCGGCCGGCCGGAAAACCTGGTCGAGTCGTATCGGCGCCTGGCCGAGGTGTTCCACCTGGTCCTCTCCGAGCAGAGCCTGGATGCGCTGCTCAACCGCATCGCGGTGACCCTCGCCGACCTGATGCCCTACGAGGCGCTGCACATCTACGAGGTCGATGAGGATCTGCGCGAGCTGATCCCCGTGCTCGCCCGCTCGCAGGCCTACGAGGACGAGATCATGAGCAGCCGTCCGCGGTTCGGGGAAGGCATCACCGGCTGGGCGGTCGAGAACCGCCGGCCCGTCTGGACGAACCGCGCTCACCTCGATCCGCGCGTGATCAACCTCCCAGGCACGCCTGTCGAGCCGGAGGCCCTGATCACGGTGCCTCTGATCGCGCGCGGCGCGCTCAAGGGAGCGCTCAACATCTACCGCATCGGCGAGGACGCGGGCTTCGCCGAGCACGAGTTCGAGCTCGCGAAGTGGTTCGCTGACGCCGTCGCGCTCGCGATCGACAACGCGCAGATCCGCGCGCGCCTCGAGCACCTGGCGCAGACCGACTCGCTGACCGGTCTCTACAACCACCGCTTCTTCCACGAGCGCCTCCGCTCCGAGCTGACCCGCGCGTCGCGCTCCCACGACTCGGTCGCCGTCCTGATGTTCGACCTCGACGACTTCAAGCGTGTCAACGACGTGTACGGCCACGGCGCCGGCGACCAGCTGCTGGCCCAGCTCGCACGCATCGCCCGCGAGACGGTGCGCGGCTCCGACGTCGTGTGCCGGATCGGCGGCGAGGAGTTCGGCGTGATCATGCCGTCGTGCGATGCCGGCGACGCGCTCGGGCTCGCCGCGCGGCTGACGGAGCGCCTGTGCGAGGTCGAGTTCGAGCCCGCAGGCCACATGACGGTGTCGATCGGCATCTCGCAGGGGCCGCACCACGCGATGAACCCGCGCGAGCTCGTCGCCTGCGCCGAGGCCGCGATGATGACCGCCAAGGCGCGTGGCAAGAACCAGACCGTCCTCTACGACGACGGGCCCGCGGAGCGCCCCGAGCCGGGCGTGCTCACCGTTGCGCGTGACGTGCGCTCGATCGCGCATCTGAAGATGCTGCAGTCGCTGGCCGGCAAGCTGAACCGCCTGAACGACGTGCGCCAGATCGGCCGGACGATCGCCACCGAGCTTCGGCTGCTGATCGACTACCACAACTGCCGCGTCGTCCTGCGCGACGGCGACGAGCTGCGGCCGATCACCTTCGTCGGCGAGTACGACTCGAGCGTGCACTCCGCGGCGGACGCGTACACGACCAAGGTCGGCGTTGGCATCACGGGGCGCGTCGCCGAGACGGGTGAGTCGCTGCTCGTTCCGAACGCGCTCGAATGCGAGTTCGCCTACAAGATTCCCGGCACCCAGGAGCTCGAGGAGTCACTCGCGCTCGTGCCGTTGCGCTACGGAGCGCGGGTCACCGGCGTGATCGTGATCTCGAAGCTCGGGCTGAACCAGTTCGACGAGGACGACGTTCGCCTGCTCGAGGTGCTCGCCGGGCAGGCGTCGGTCGCGCTCGAGAACGCACGGCTCTACGAGCAGCAGCGGCGTGAGGCCGAAGGCGCCAAGGCGCTCCTCGCGTTCGCGGACGTCGTCTCGCGCGCGCACACCGTCGAGGAGATCTGCGAGCACACGGTGCAGACCGCCGTGTCGCTCTTCGAGATCGAAGGCGCGTCGCTGTGGCTCGGCGACGACTGTGTCGCGAGCGTAGGCCCGCCGCTGACCGAAGGAACGTCTGCCCCGCTCGCCGAGGGTGACGGCATCGAAGGCCGGCTGGTGCTCGCCACGGTCGCGCTCGACGAGGATCGCGAGCGGCTGCTCGCGTCGTTTGCCTACCAGGCCTCGGTCGCACTGCAGAAAGCGCGCCTCTACTGGAAGCAGCTCGAGGCCGCGGAAATCGCGAACGCGCTGCTCGAAGCGAGCCGCGAGCTCGCGACCGCCGAGTCGCCCGACGACGTGCTCGGCCGCAGCGTCGAGGTGACGGCCCGCGTGCTCGGCACCGCGCGCGCGGCGCTGTGGATCCAGGAGGAGACCGCTTCCGGCGACCTCGTTGCTCGCGCGTCGTACGGCTACGCACCCGACGCCGACCCAGCAACCGGGCGACGATTCCCAGGCCCGGCCGCGCACGAATGGCTCGACGGCCGCACCGAACCGTTCGTCGTCGAGCCGGACGACGTCAACCGCTTGACAGACACCCAGGACCTGCAGATCGACCGCCTTGTGGTTGCCCCGTTGCGGCTCGAAGGCAACCGTGTCGCCGCTCTCACCGCGACGATCGGAGACCGCCAGCTCGACGACCGGCAGCTGCGACTGCTTGCCGGGCTCGCGCACCAGGCGAAGCTCGCGATCGAGAGTGCGGAGCACTACGAGAGCCTCGAGCACACGTTCGTCTCGACCGTCGCGTCGCTCGCGAACGCGCTCGAGGCCAACGACGCCTACACCTCCTCGCACGCCCGCTGGATCAAAGACATGTCGCTGCTCGTCGGGCGCGAGCTGTGCCTCGACCGGGACGCGCTCAAGCGGCTCGAGCTCGGCGCGCTCTTCCACGACATCGGCAAGATCGGGATCCCGTCGGAGATCCTCAGGAAGCCCGGCCCGCTCACCGACGAGGAGTTCGAGATCGTCAAGGAGCACCCGGAGCTCGGCGAGAAGATCCTCGCGCCGATCGACCGCCTCGCCGATGTGCGCCCGATCGTACGCGCCTGCCACGAACGCTGGGACGGGCTCGGCTACCCGGACGGCAAGGCAGGGGACGAGATCCCGGTGGAGTCACGCATCGTGCTCGTCTGCGACGCCTTCCATGCGATGGTCACCGATCGCCCGTATCGCGGGCGCCTGCCGGCAGACGTGGCGGTTGGCCGTCTGCGTGACGCCTCCGGGACGCAGTTCGACCCCGGCGTGGTGGAGACGTTCTCCCGGCTCTTCGACGCCGGCGAAGTCCTCCCGCTGGACTAAGAGGAGTCGTTCGCCGGGTCGTCTGCGGCGAGCACGTCGCGCGCCCATTCGCGCTGCTTCCATTCCGGCACGGACGTCTCGCAGTTCGCCTTCGGGACAAACCGCGAGTGCTCGACGAGCGTGTAGTGGTGGATGTAGCGCGGGCAGTTCGGGAAGACCTCAGTCGCGCGCACGCGCCAGAGGAACTGCGCTTCCGGGTAGTCGGCGAGCAGCGGGTCGTCGTCGACGTGTTCGGCGACCCCGTTCAGGCGCAGGCGCTTGCGCTCTTCGAAGTTGATGAAGAGCAGCCCGACGTGTGAGTTGACGAGTGCGTTCCCTGCCGTGAGGAACATCCCGTTGCCGTCGTAGTTCGGAAAGGCGACCGTGTGCTCGTCGACGACGCGCACGAACCCGGTGTCGCCGCCCTTGTACGAGCACTGCGGCCGCCCGTCAGCGTCGGCGGTGGCGACAAACACCATGTCGCAGCGTTCGATGAAGGCGCGGTCGTCGTCGTCGATCCAGTCGCGCACGAGGCGCTCGTCGATCCGGTCGGCGAGCCGCCGCGTATCGAAGCGGTCCTGGTAGCTGCGGCTGCAGTCGTTGAACAAGCTCACCGCACTGTCTCGCCGTATTCCCTAAGTGACGAATTCATCGGCGACGGAGAGTGCGTCGTCGAGCGCGTCCAGTGCCTCGTCGAGCTCGTCGCGGGTGATCGTCAGCGGCGGGCAGCACATGACGACATTCCAGTGCGTCATCAGGTACAGGCCGCGGTCGAGCGCGCGCTTCATCACGGCCGCCATCGGCTTCGCCGCCTCGCCCGACCCGTTGAACGGCACGAGCGGCTCGCGCGTCTCGCGGTTCTTGACCAGCTCGAGGCCCCAGAAGCACCCGAGGCCGCGCACCTCGCCGATCGACGGATGCTTCTCCGCGAGCTTCGCGAGCTCGACGCGGAACACCTCGCCCATCGCCGCCGCGTTCTCGACGATGCCTTCCTCCTGGAACGCCTCGATCGACGCGACGGCCGACGCGCACGCGAGCGGATGCCCGCTGTAGGT
>PLDP01000099.1 GCA_003136795.1 Actinomycetota bacterium | reverse complement strand
CGGCCGTCGGTCAGGCCGCGGACTCGTCGTCTGCCAGCGCGAGCGTGCGCGCTCGCGCCGCGGCCTCCAGCTGAGAGTGCACGCCGAGCGCGAGCAGGATCGCCTGGATGTGGTTTCGGACGGTCGTCTCGGAGAGCATCAGGCGCGCAGCGATCTGTCTCGCGCGAACCCCTTGCGCGAGTAGGAGGAGGATCTCCCGCTGTCGCGGCGTCAGGGTCGGGTCTGCACCGCCCGCCGGCGCGGACGCTGCCTGCTCGCTTGCTGCGCGGATCGGGTGCAGGATCATCGGGCCGTTGTCTCCGTGGACGACGATGGTGGAGAGGATGAGCCGCTTCTCGCCGACCGGCAGGCGAACGAGGACTTCCAGGGAGCGGACGGGCCAGTCTTCCCGCGCCAGCCGCGCCGTCGAGCAGCCGGGGTGACAGACGATGCCACCGTCGGTATCTCTCCCCGGGAGGACGTCCCAGCAATGGTGTCCTTCGGCGTCGGCGGCGCTGATTCCGGTCAGCCGCTCGGCTTCTCGATTCCACTCGTCTATGCGGCCGTCCGGACCCGTACAAAACACCGCCGTACCCGATCGCAGCCGACGCATGCACCGACGATCCCAGTTCGAGCTGCGGTCGGCCATCGGGAGTCTCCACACCCACACTGCGGATAACCCGTGGCCGGGTTGGGGGGTGTTGGCAGACCTGCCCGCCGGTGACCCGCGATCCCGTGTGGTTGATGAGTTTTCATCAACCACACGGGATCGGTCTGGCCGAGAATCGAAGCCGTGCCTGTTTCCGCTTCCACTCAGCCGCTCTGCTGAGTTGCTGGTCTCGAGGCGCTGGTCTGTGCGGAGAAGGAGGTTCTGATGGCTGATGTGAACCCGATCACGCGGCGGCGGTTCGTTCAAGGGGCGGCCGGTGGGATCGGGCTGCTCAGCGTCGGCGGCGGGCTGCGCTATCTGGAGCACGCAGATACCGCCGAGGCGGGCGACGTGCTCGGACAGGAGACGGTGTTTCGCACCGGGCACTCGAACAATTGCGACGGTGCCTGCGGGCACCAGGTCAAGGTCGTCGACGGTCGCATCCGGTTGATCACGAGCGCCGCCTTTACGGCGAAGACGATCAGCGGGGATGTCGCGCCGAAGTTCGATCCGCGCATCTGCCTCCGTGGTGTCGCCCAGATCCAGAACACCTACAGCCCGGACCGGATCAAGTACCCGTACAAGCGGGTCGGCGAGCGCGGCTCGGGCGAGTGGGAACGGATCTCTTGGGAAGAAGCGACCACGACGATCGCGGAGAAATTCAAGGAGATACAGGCGAAGCACGGCAAAAAGTCGCTCTGGGTCGCGCCGTACACCGGTTCGCTTGCGATCCTCGAAGGTGTCGTCGGGGCGGGCTTCCGCTTCGCGAGCGCGATCGGAGCCTCCGCGGGAGACTTCGAAGGAGACAACGAGGGCGACAGCTCCACGCCGGCCGGCTGGAACTACCTGCTCGCCGATCCGGACGCTACTGCCGGCGGCATCTTCGACGGCCATGAGATGACCGACTTCCTCAACGCGAAGGTGATCGTGCTCTGGGCAAACAACGTGGCCGAGACCTCACTTCCCGATTGGCGGATTGTCGCCGACGCGAAGAAGAACGGGACGACGATCGTCTCGATCGATCCGCGCTTCACGCCCACCTCAGCCCGGTCGGACATCTGGCTGCCGATCCGGCCGGGCACCGACACGGCGCTGATCGACGGGATCATCAACTACGTGCTCCAGCGCAAGCTCTACGACGAGAAGTACGTCAAGAGCTACACGGTCGCCCCGTTCCTGGTCGACCCGGAGACGAAGAAGTTCCTGCGGCAAGGGAAGTCCTACCTCGTCGTAGACGCGGCGGACGGGGCGCTCAAGCCGGTCGAGAAAGCTACTGACCCGGACCTCTTCGGCGAGCACGCCGGCGCCTCGTCGGCGCTCAAGCTCCTCGCCGACGAGATGGCGCAATACACGCCGGAGAAGGTCGCGTCGATGACGGACATTCCAGTCCGCCAGGTGCTGCAGCTCGCAGAGCTGTGGACGAAGCCAGGCCCGACCGCCGTCCGCGCCGGCTTCGCGCTCTCGCACTGGGGCCGTGGCGACCTGACGATGCAGGCGCTGCTGACGTTGCAGGCGCTGACCGGCAACATCGGCGTCCACGGCGGTGGTGTGACCACGTTCGCGGGTGGACTCACGACGACGGCGTTCGACCTCGGCAACTGGTGGGCGCCGAAGGGCACGGAGATGTTCACCGTGCTCGAGCCGATGGATGCGTGCGACGCGATGCTCCACGGCAAGCCCTATCCCGTGCGTGCCGCCTGGTTCATGGTCGACAACTACGCGCAGCAGATGTCCGACCGCAACAAGGTCGTCAAGGCGCTCAAGTCGCTCGACTTCGTCGTCGTCTCCGACTACGTGATGTCGGCGACGGCCGACCTCGCCGACATCGTCCTGCCGGCCTGCACGTACCTGGAGAAGACCGACCTGCTCTCCTCGAACAACTTCTACCTCCAGTACATGCCGAAGGTGATCGACCCGCTGTGGGAGTCGAAGTCGGACCTCGAAGCGATCACGCTGGTTGCCCGGAAGATGGGAGTCGGCAAGTACTTCGAGCAGAGTGCTGACGAGTACCTCAAAGAAATCCTCCACATCGGCGACCCGAAGGCCGACGGGAACGTGGTTGGCCTCACGTGGGAGCAGCTCACAACCAGTGCGCCGCACCTGAACACGCCGACCGTGCCGTACGTGCCGTTCTTCGACAAGAAGTTCCCGACGAAGTCGGGGCGGATCGAGTTCTACGTCGAGCTGCTGATCCCGTACGACCAGCAGCTTCCCGGCTACAAGGAGCCGCTCGAGGCGTCGAGATCGAATCCGCTCTTCGCCAAGTATCCGCTGACGTTCCTGTCGACGCATACGCGGTTCAGGACGCACTCGCAGTTCGTGAACCTGCCGTGGCTCAAGGAGATCAACAACGGCGGCAACGGGTTCCTCGAGATCAACCCGATCGACGCGAAGGCACGCGGAATCTCCGACGGCGACGTGGTCAAGGTCTTCAACGACCGCGGGCTCCTGAAGGTGAACGCACGGCTGACCGAGGGGATCAAGCCCGGCGTCGTCAACTGCTACCAGGGCGGCTGGGACACGATCAAGGTCAAGCACTACATCGAGGGCCACCCGAACAACCTCACCCACCAGATCGCGAACCCGGCCCAGTCGGTGATCCCGAACTTCAGGTCGAACGCGGCCTACTACGACTGCCTTGTCGAAGTACAGCGGGAAGGAGTGTGATCGGCGATGGCTGCTGAGACCACGACGAAGCGTTGGGGCATGGTCATCGACCAGAACCGGTGCATCGGCTGCTGGACGTGCGCCGTCGGCTGCAAGGAGATCAACAACGAGCCGCTCGGGTTCTGGTGGAACCGCATCCTCACCGCTGCCCCCGGCGATACCACCGGTGAGAGCTCCGCGACGGTCGCCGATCCGGCGAGCGAGTCGATCGACGTCCCGCACGGGACATTTCCCGAGCTCGACATGGCCTACCTGCCGGTTGCCTGTCAGCACTGCGAGGACGCACCGTGCGTGAAGGTCTGCCCGGTCGGGGCGACGTTCCGTCGCGACGACGGAACCGTGCTCGTCGACTACGAGCGCTGTATCGGTTGCCGGTATTGCATCGCGGCCTGCCCGTACGGGATCCGTGTCTTCAATTGGGGCGACGCGGATCAACCGGTCGACTTCACGATCGGCTACGGCAAGGACTACCGCACCACGGACGGCCGGCTCGTCTTCACGCCGGATCGGCCGCGCGGTGTCGTGGAGAAGTGCACGCTGTGCGTCGAGCGGATCGACACGGGCGAGCAGCCCTTCTGCGTGGAGGTCTGCCCGGTCGGCGCGCGCATCTTCGGCGACTTGAACGACCCGGAGAGCGAGGTGGCACAGCTCGCCGACGACGGCGGTGCGACCCAGCTCCTCCCCGACCTGGGGACGAATCCACGCATCTTCTACCTCCCCGTCGAACAAGAAGGGAGCGTGTGATGGCGGCTCGCGTCGATACTCCGGGGCTCCGGCCCGTCGCACTCGGCCGGACGAGCCGCATCTGGCTCTCGCTGCTCGGAATCCTCGTGTTCTGGGGGCTCGGGGCGTGGATCTACCAACTCACTCAGGGCCTCATCGCCACCGGCATGCGCGACGTCGTTTCCTGGGGCCTCTACATCTTCTCGTTCGCGTTCTTCGTCGGCCTCTCGGCGGGCGGCCTGATCATGGCCTCCGGCGCAGAGGTGTTCGGTGTGAAGAGCCTGCGTCCGCTCGCACCCATCGGCGTGCTCACAGCGGCGGCGTGCGTGCTGGTCGCGGCGATGACGATCATCCCCGACCTCGGGAACCCGCAGCGGGTGTGGGAGATCTTCCGCTACCCGAACTGGAGCTCGCCGCTCGTCTGGGACATCCTCATCATCATCGTCTACTTCGCGTTCGCCGTCACCGATCTCGCGGTGATGCACCGGTGGACGATGGAGGCGGGAAAGCGGCGGCGGACGCTGCGTCTCCTCGCGTACGTCGGGCTTCCCACGGCCGTGCTGCTGCACTCGATCACCGCGTGGATCTTCGGGCTGCAGATTTCCCGGCCTTGGTGGAACACCGCGCTGATGGCGCCACTTTTCGTCACCTCGGCGATCCTCTCGGGCACAGCTCTGATCGCGCTCGTCGCGCTCGTCGCGCACCGGTTCGACCGCTTCGAGCTCCCACGGGAGACCTGGACGGCGCTCGCCGCGCTGATGGCGACGGCGCTGGCGGTCGACCTGTTCCTCGTCGGCAGCGACTACGTCACGATCCTCTGGGGCAACGTGCCGCGCGAGCGTGCGGCGCTGGATCTGATCCTTCCCGGCGGCTCGTGGCAATGGCTGTTCTGGCTCGAATGGGTCGTCGGCGGTCTCGTGCCGTTCGTGTTGCTGGTGACACCGCGGTTCCGGATCAGGCCCGCCGTTTTCGCGCTCTCGTCGGTGCTCGTGATGGTTGGCGTCTATGCCTTCCGGATCGAGCTCGTCGTCGGCGGCATGATCAAGCCGCTGCTGCAACTGCCGCCCGGCAATGCGACGGGCTCGTACCGGCTCGGGCAGACGTCGTTCCAATTCCAAGGGATCTACCACCCGACGTGGGTCGAGTACGGGATCGTCACGGCGTTGGCGGCGTTCCTCGCGCTCCTGATCACGATCGGCTACCGCTGGCTTCGGTCGGTCGAACGTGCGGGAGCGACCGCATGATCTCCGACGGCGTCCTCGATGTGGCGGCCGGCCCTGTGCCGGCCGCCCGCCTGCTCGCACATTGGTGGAGCACGCCGACCGACGACGAGGTCGAGTCGTGGGCATCGTGCTGGCCCGGGGCGTGCGAGGTGGCAGAGCTGCTCGGCCTCGCCTGCGGCGCCGTCGAGGCGCTGCGGTCTGCACTCGTCGTCTCGACCGGCGACGAGCTGCTTGGAGAGTACGAGCGCCTGCTCAACGGCCCAGGCCGCGCTCCCTGCCCGCCGTACGAGTCGCTCTGGCGGGAGGACGGGCCGAAACGCGAGCAGGGGCGACTGATGGGCCCCTCCGCCGGCGGAGTCGCTCGCCTCTACGGCGACATCGGGCTCCGGGTGCGCGCCGAGGCGCACGAACTGCCTGATCACCTCGCGATCGAATGGGAGGCGCTCGCCTTCGCCCTCGAGCATGACGCGGCCGAGGTGGCGGCCTCGCTCGTCGACGAGCACCTGGCGCTTTGGATTCCGCCGTTCTGCGAGGCGGTCGAAGCCGAGACGGTGCAGCCGTTCTACGCGGCGCTCGCCTCGCTGACCGCGACGTGGACGGCGGCCCTCACGGGATGAGCGACACCGCCGTCCTGCTCTGCGGCGGGACGGGGCTCACGGCGGACGCATTCGACTGCGCGCCCGCCGTCGTTGTTCGCGACCTGTGCGGCAGGCCGGCCGATGCAGCCTCGGCGCTGCGCGAGCTCGCCGTGACACGCGTCGTGCTGGTCCTCTGCGAGGACAAGCCGTCCGGCGATCTCGTGAACGCACTGCGACGTGCAGGAGCGTCGACCTTCGGCATCGAGTCGGTCGTCGTCGGCGGCCGCGGACCTGCCGAGGCCGCCCTCTCGGTGGCGGGGCTGGTCGCGAGGCTCGACGCTCTCGCGCCTGGAGACAACGGGAAACCAGTGCTCGCCTCGAACGGCTTCAGTCGCCGTGCGCTGCTCCAGCTCGCTCCGGTCGTGACGCACGCGCCGGTCGCGGTGGTCGACGAGGCGGCTTGTGTCGGCTCGGCGCGCTGTGGCGTGTGCGCAGCAGCTTGTCCAGAGCGTGCGATTCGTGTCTCAGGCCCACAGCCGGTGGTCGACATCAGTACGTGCACGGCGTGCGGCGGGTGCGTTCCTTCCTGCCCGCACGATGCGCTGCATCTCGCAGGCTCCTCGATGGCCCAGATCGAGGCGCAGCTGGAGCAGCTGCTGCCCGCCGCTCCCGGGATCGTCTTTGCGTGCAGGTCGGCTGACGTTCAGGCGCTGCCGGGGTGGCCGGTCGTGGAGCTGCCGACCCTGCGGCTCGTCAGTCCGGGCTGGCTTCTCCAGCTGCGCGCTCACGGGGTCGAGGTGCAGCTCGCCCCGTGCGCGGGCCCATGCTGCGCCTGCGTTCTCGAGTCCGGGGCATTCGCGGAACGTCTGCTGAACGCGATCGGCGAACCCCATCGCACGGGACCGGCGCGCCTCCAGCTCGCCGAACCGCTTGCGACGGTGGACGCAGTCCGCCGGCTCGCTCCCCGCGACACGGCCGTCGTGCTCGAAGACGCAAGCTCGCCACTGGGAGTCCTCGCGATTGCACCCGAGCGCTGCACACTCTGTGGAGCGTGCGCCACCGCTTGCCCGACGAGTGCGCTCCAGCTACGCAGGGACGCGGCCGAGAACGTCCTCTGTCACGAGCCCTCCGCGTGTGTCGCATGCGGCCGGTGCGCGGGCGCGTGCCCCGAGGATGCGCTCTCCGTCACGCGGGCTGTCGACATCGCGCGCCTGAACCGCGGCACCCTCGAGCTGGTCGGCGCGAAGGTCGAGCCGTGCACCGCCTGCGGCCTCGAGCTTCCGCCGCTCCCGATGCGGAGGCGCCTTCGCGTGCTCGTGCCGAGCATGGCCGACGCCCCGCTCGATCTGTGCGCCGAGTGCGCGGCACGCTCGGCATATGATCACTCAGACCTGTCCACCGAGAGGAAGTTGAAATGGGCGAGGCAAGGTCCGACCTGATAGACGGGCTTGCGAAGCACGTAGGGGTTCCGCCGCTCACCTCTGCCGAGATCGAGTCGCTGCTCGCGCTGGCCGCAGCGGCGGCACACGGCACCGGCGACCGCACGAGTGCCCCACTTGCGTCCTTCCTGGCGGGAGTCGCTGCCGCGGGCACCGGGGATCGGATCGCAGTGTTGGACGATGCGCGACGGACGGTTGCCGAGCTTGCGCCGGCGACTGAGGCGGGCTAGAGCCGAACGACCGAAGCTAGCGCTTCAGGAAAACCGGCGGCGGATCGCGTCGGCCACTTCGTGCGGTCGAGTCATCGTCGGAACATGACCGCTGCCGTCGAACTCGACCAGCTCCGCGTTCGGAAGGAGCTTCACAAGTGATCGGCTGCGCTCGATCGGAACGATCGCATCCGCCGTCCCGTGCAGGATCAGCGTGGGGATGTCGATCTGCCGTGGGTCGACATCGGGCACGTCCTCGTCGCGCCACATCTCGATGATGCGGGCCGCCTGTTCAGGCTCGGCGCGCAGTAGGATGTTTCTCGCCCAGCGCTTCACGTGCTCGATGCCTTGCTCGGGGAAGCATCGGGCGACGAAGCCGTCGACGGCCGCCGGATAGTCGGCCCGGCACGCGTCCGCGAACCCGCCGCCGCCCGCGCTGCGGCCGGTCGGGGCGGGTGAGGCCAGAACGAGGCCGCTGAAACGTGACGGATTGCGGGCCGCCGCGTATTGCGCGATCGCGCCGCCCTGTGACTCGCCCGCNNGCGTTCACGGTGATGAGGGCGGGATCCACCGGCGACTCGCCCGAGCCACGGTGGTCGTAGGCGATGCACCGCCACCCCGACGCGGTCAGCAGCGCGATCGGCTCCTCCCACACCTCCCAGCTACCGGTCCACCCGCCGGTTGCGACGAGCGTGCGCGGACCGTCGCCGAACACGAGGGCGTGCAGCCGCACACCGTTGACGTCGAGAAACATGCGTTTCCTTCTACAGCACGCCGTCTCGGTAACGGCTCGGTTGCGCCGGCGTGACGTGCGCGTACGCAACGTTGCCGTCCTGGGTCTCCACGTCGGAGCAGGCGCTGTGGCGACGGGCAGCGTCGTCGACCGTGTAGTAGCCCCACGGACCGTCCTTCTGGAACTGCCGCGATGAGGCGGCGAGGATCACGCACGGCCCGCCCCCCGCACCGACGAACACGTGCCGTGTCTCCGGTGGACAGTGCACGAAGTCCCACTGCTTGAGCGGCCGTTCCTGTCCCTCGACGATCAGCAGCGCCTCGCCGGCGAGCACGAGGAAGTCCTCCTGCTCCGTCTCCCAGTGGTACATCGAGTTCGGCTCGCCCGGCGCGAGCACCTGGATCGACATCCCGAGCATGGGGAAGTACGTCTCCGCCTCGAACTCGTCGCATCCGGTCAGCGGCAGGCTGTCCTTTCCGGGGCGATCGAACCACCGGGCGTCGCGCGCGTTCATGACGAACCAGCCGGCGCTCGCGGGCACGAGCCCTGCCTCGGTCTGCTCGAGTTCAGCCTCGGGAACCACGCTCGGATGATACGGAGGCGAGCGGCAGGATTCCCGACAGATCCCACACGCGCGGATCGTCGGCGCGAAGCCGCAGGAGGACGCCGGGCTTTGTCCGCTCGGCCGCGAACCGCGCGCCGTCGTCTGCGCCCAGGTAGCGCCCGGCGATTTGGGCGCGGATCGAGCTGACGTCGCACTCGACCAACTCGGCTACTCCGCGCGCCTCGACGCCGCGGAACGGCCGAACCGCCTCGAAGGCGACGAGGACGCATCGCGGGTCCCGGGCCAGGTGGGCGAGCTTCAGGTCGCCTGCGGCGATCACCACCTCGAACGCGTCGTCGCTCCAGCGAAACCAGACCGGCGAGACGAGCGCACTGCCGTCCTTTCGGTAGGTCGTCAGGACGGCTGGGGAGGGAGCCTCCAGAAGCGAACGCACGCCCTCGACCCAGTCTCGATCCACTCGCCGAGCCTATCCTCGTCAGCCAGCGTAAGGTCCGCGGATGCCAGCGTGGACGAACTGGGTCGGCAACCAAACGTGTGAGCCCGCGGAGCTTGCCACGCCTGCGAGCGAAGACGAGGTCTCGGCGCTCGTCGCGTCTGCTTCGGCGGTGCGCGTCGCCGGCGCAGGGCATTCGTTCACGCCTGTGGTCGCCACCGACGGGCTGCTGCTCGATCTGAGCGGGCTCGGGGGGATCCGCTCGATCGACGCGGAGCGCCGGCGGGTGGTCGTCGGGCCCGCGACGACGATCGGTGCCTTCGGCGAGCCGCTTTGGGCGGTCGGCCTCGCGCTTGCAAACCAGGGTGACATCGTCGCGCAGCAGATTGCCGGCGCCGTTTCCACCGCGACGCACGGTTCCGGCCTCCAGCTCGGCTGCTTCTCGTCGTCGGTCCGGCGGGTGCGTTTGGTGACCGCAGCGGGCGACGTCGTCGAGGTTGGTGAGGACGACCCGGAGCTCCTGCACGCCGCGCAGGTCTCGGTCGGGATGCTCGGCGTCATGACCGAGCTCGAGCTCGAGGTTGCGACGGCCTACCGCCTGCGCGAGCGGATCGAGCACTGGAGCTGGGACGAGGCGTGGGAGGGCTTCGACGAGGTCGCGCGCGAGCATCGCCACTACTCGTTCTTCTGGATGCCGTCCGAAGATTCCGCCGCGCTCTACGGGCTCGCATCGCCCGGGGAGTCCCTGACAGACCGCTGCCACGTGAAGATCTACGACGAGGTCGATCCGTCGACGCCCGACTCGGACGAGCCGCATCGCCGCGTCGGCCCGGCGCACGTGATCTATCCAATGGTCTACGAGCCGAATTTCCACGAGCTCGAGTACTTCGTGCCGTTCGAGCGCGGGCGGGAGGCGCTGGCGGCGATGCGCGAGCTGATGCTGCGCAGCCTCCCCGCGTCCGTGTTCCCGATGGAAGTGCGCACCGTCGGACGCGACGACGCGTTCCTCTCGCACAGTTACCAGCGCGAGACCGTCGTCATCTCCGTCTCGGGCACGCCAGGCACTGACTACTGGCCGTACCTGCGTGATGTCGACCGCCTGCTCGGCGAGTTCGACGCGCGCGTCCACTGGGGCAAGTTGCACTTCTTGACGCGCGATCAGTTGTACGAGCGCTACCCGCGCGCGGACGACTTCGTCGAGGCGCGGCGTCGGCTCGACCCCGACGGTGTGTTCCTGAACGCGCATCTCGCCCCGCTCTTCGCCTGATGATCCTGTACGAGAACGCAGCGTCGGGCAATTGCTACAAGGTGCGGCTGCTGCTCGCGCACCTCGGAATTGATTGCGAGCGGCGGTCGGTCGACGTGCTCGACCGCTCGAACCGTCCCGAGCTGCTCGGCGGGCTCAACCCGTCGTTGCGCGTGCCGACGATCGTGCTCGACGACGGCAGCCCGCTCGGGGAGTCCGGTGCGATCCTCTGGTACTTCGGCGAAGGCACACGCTTCGTCCCCGAGGATCGATACGAGCGCACGCAGGTGCTGCAGTGGATGTTCTTCGAGCAGTACGACCACGAGCCGGCGATCGCCGTCGCGCGCTTCTGGTTGACGCTGTCGGGCGATCCGGGCGCCTACACCGAGCGGCTGCCTGAGAAGCACGCGGCGGGGTACCGCGCGCTCGACGCGATGGAACGGCAGCTCGACGGCCGGACCTGGCTCGTCGGCGAGGCGATGTCGCTGGCCGACATCGCGCTCTACGGCTACACGCATGTCGCTGAGGAAGGGGACTTCGACCTCGGTGGGTATCCGGCGATCCGCGTGTGGCTCGCCCGCGTCGCCGCCGAGCCCGGGCACGTTCCGATGTCCTAGTGGATCGAGAGCGCCGCGCCGGCGATCGAGCCCGCGTGTAACCGCACCACGGCGCCGCGCGGAAGCACGCCCGTCCAGCGGATGAACCCGCCTGCACTCGGACGAACGGACGCGAGCAACCGCCACGTTGCGCCGACCTTCCGCTCGAGTCGCGCCGGCAATCCGGAAGCGGCCGGCGCGCGCAGCTGTCCCCACAGGCTGACGCGGGTGCCGGTGCGCGCAGTCTGCGCGAGCGGCGCTTCGAACGCGGCGTAAGCGGGCTTCTTCGCGTTGCCGATCGTCACGAGGCCGCTCTGGAAGCGTGCGATCTCGGGCTCGTCGCGATACAGGAAGTGGATCAACAAATCGACGCGCGGAGTCCGGTAGGCGGCGTACGCGCCCTCGCTGATGTAGCGCGCCTGGAGCGCCGTCGAGACGCCGAGCAGCCGGTCGGGTGGGTTGCTCTGGTAGCCGTACTCGGTCAACCAGATGCGCGCGCGCGGGAAGTTCCGCGCGACGAGGGTGACGAGCTTGTTGATCGTCGCCATCGTGATCGTCGTGCATTGTGCGCAGCCGCCGGTGAGTGGCGACTCGCGCTTCGGGTCGAGTGGATACGGGTTGTGCGCGTAGGCGTCGAGCTGCGCGTGCGCGGCGTGCATGCCGAGCAGCCAGGCGACCGGTGAGACGCCGCCGGTCGAGCCGCGCGGCGCCGTTCCGCCGCCGGCGACTTGCGCGCCGGGAATCGCCGCGTGGATGGCGGCGTAGGCGGGGTTGAGCAGCCGCGAGGTGTAGACGGCCGGCGTGGTCGGGCGCAACCACCGGACCTGATTCGGCTCGTTCCAGATCAGCCAGCGTCGCACCCACGGATACTTGTGCGCGGCGGCCGACGCGAATGAGCGGAACGTCGTCGCCGAAGTCGGGGCGTAGTTCGCGGCGTGGCCCCCGTTCGCCCAGCTCGGCGTGCCCACGAGTTGCAGCAAGACGTCGATCCCGTGCGCGTGCAGGCCGGCAAGCACGACGTCGTCGGCGGACCAGTCGTAGGCCGGGTCCGACGGGTCGGTCGGCGACGCGGGCTCGCTGGCCGCGATCTGGTCCCAGTGCAGCGTGAAGCGCACGAGGTGGACGCCGAGCGTGTCGAGCTGGGTGAGTCTCGACTCGAGCGTGCCGGGCCCGTCGAGGAGCCACGCGTCGTCGGTCAGGCCGTACTTGACGCCGGTCGCCGCGGTTGCGCGCGGCGCCGTCGCCAGCCCGAGNNCTCGTCAGCATCGACGCGGATGCCCCATGTCAAACGTCGGTGGACGACCTTTCACACATTCGTGACAGAGCGGTAGCCCACGCGTTGCACATTCCGGTCTACCGTCGAGCCCATGACGAAGACAGCGACCCCGTGGGGCCCGGCCACGCTTGTCGAGCGGCTGGCGATCCCTCAGCGCGCCGGCGACAAGCGATTCTCGTCGGTCGTCGAGCTGCTCGAGACCGCGCGCGGCGAGCGGCTCGTCCGCTTCGCCTACTCGACCGGCGGCGCAGCCCGGCGCGGCCCGGTCACACTCCGTGCGGCAGACGTGGAGCGGCTCCGGCGCTCGCTCGCGAAGACGCCTGAGCTCGCGCAAGCACTCGGCCTGGCGGTCGCCTAGACGGCAGCGGCGAGCGACAACCGAGCCGCGTCGACGAGCGAGCCGAGAATCAGCGCCCCGTCGGCGGAGCCGAGCAGCGGGTCGACCGCATGCTCCGGGTGCGGCATCAATCCGAACACATTGCCGTCGGCGTTCACGACGCCCGCGACGTCGGCGACCGCGCCGTTCGGGTTCTCGCCCGCCGCGTAACGGAGCAGGAGCTGACCGTTCGCCTCGAGCTGCCCGAGCAGCTCCTCGTCCGCGAACCAGCAACCGTCCCCGTGCTTCACCGGAACGGTGAGCTCTCGATCTGCCTCACAGCGCGACGTGAACGGCGTGTCGAGGCGCTCAACCGTGAGCACGACGTCACGGCAGACGAACGAGAGCGACTCGTTCGGGCGGAGCGCGCCCGGAAGCAGCCTGGCCTCGGTGAGGATCTGGAAGCCGTTGCAGATCCCGAGGACGAGGCCGCCGTCGGCGGCGAAGTCTGCGACCGCTCGCATGATCGGCGAGAAGCGTGCGATCGCGCCGCAACGCAGGTAGTCGCCGTAGGAGAAGCCGCC
>PLDP01000143.1 GCA_003136795.1 Actinomycetota bacterium | reverse complement strand
CAGCGGAAGAATTCCTGGCCGAGCTCGTACTCGTCGCTCAGGCGCACCTCCTGCGCCTGCCGGTCCGGGCCGGCGGCGGATTCACCGGGCGCCGGGATCAGGCCCTTGCCGAGCTTCCCCGTCGACTCGGCGAGCAGCTGTTCGGCCCAGAGGCCGAAGCCGCCCGGGGTCGGCGCGATGCAGATCTTGTCCCGGCCCGCCTGCCAGCCTTCCCCGAGCGAGAGGCCGAGCTCGAGCCCAGGGTTGCCCTCGGCGAGTCGGCATGCCTCGGCCATCTCCTGTGCGCGCACAAGGAGGCGCGCGACGTCGACCCCCATCAGCGCAGCCGGCACCATCCCGAAGGCCGACAGCGCGGAGTAGCGGCCGCCGATCGTCGGCTCACCCGCGAACACCGCTGCGAACTCGCGCTCGCGCGCGAGCTGCTCGAGCTGCGAACCGGGGTCGGTGATGGCGACCCATTGCTCTCCGCGCCGGCTCTTCTCCCAGAAGTAGTCCGTGTGCGAGCGCGTCTCGAGCGTCGAGCCGGATTTCGATGCGGAGATGAACAGCGTGCGCGACACGTCGATCTGCGCCTCGACGTCTCTGATCGCCTGCGGGTGCGTCGTGTCGAGGACGTGGAACGTCTCCTGCCGGAACGTGCCCTTGAGCACCTCGGGCGCGAGCGACGACCCGCCCATGCCGAGGAGGACGACCGCGTCGGTGCGGTCGATCACCGAATCCGCGAACTGCAGCAGCAGGTCGACGTCCTCGTGCATCNNTCCTTCGAGTTCATGCAGCCGCCAGCGAGCTGCGCTTGGCGTGGATGCTCTCGACGATCTGGTCGAACGAGTCCGCGAACTTCTGCACGCCTTCGGCCTCGAGCGTGGCGGTCACGTCGTCGTAGTCGACGCCCACCTCGGCGAGCCTGGCGAGCAGCTCGTTCGCCTTCTTGACGCCTTTCAGCACCGTGTCGCCGCGCACCTCGCCGTGATCCTGAAACGCGCGGATCGTCTCGAGCGGCATCGTGTTGACCGTGTCGGGGCCGATCAGCTCCTCGACGTAGATCACGTCGCGGTAGGCGGGGTTNNAGGCACCGCTGCTTGTTCGCGCCCTTGCCTTCGAGGTACTCCCAGCGAGGCCCGGAGAACGCTCCGAGGAAGTACTGGTAGGCGAGCTTCGCGTTCGCGATCGCGAGCTTGCCCTGAAGCTCCTCGTGCCCGGCCGCGGCGAGGCGCTTGTCGGCCTCCGTGTCGACACGCGAGACGAAGAACGACGCGACCGATACGACCTTCGACGGGTCGCCGGCGGCGGCGACGAGCCGCTCGAGCCCGCGGATGTACGCCTCGACGACCGCCTTGTAGCGGTCGAGCGAGAAGATCAGCGTGATGTTGATCGAGGTGCCGTGCGCGGTGCAGTCCTCGATCGCCGGCAGTCCGGGCATCGTCGCCGGGATCTTCACGTAGAGGTTCGGCCGGTCGACTTCCGCCGCAATCCACCGCGCCTGCGCAAACGTCTTCTCGGTGTCGTAGGCGATGCCTGGCTCGACCTCCATCGAGACGTACCCGTCGACCCCGCCCGATGCGTCGTACGCCGGCTTGAGCACGTCGCACGCGTCGCGGATGTCCTGCAGCGCGAGCGAGAAGAAGATCTCCGTCGGATCGTCGGTCTCGGCGAGGAGCTTCTTCAGGTCCTCGTCGTACGCGTCACCCTCTGCGAGTGCCTTCTGGAAGATCGTCGGGTTCGACGTGACGCCGGTGACGGCGTCCTCGTCCATCATCCGCTTCAGCTCGCCCGAGTGGATGAGATCGCGCGAGAGCGTGTCGAACCACACTGACTGCCCGTGCGCGGCGAGCTCGTGCAGCCGTGATTTCGCCTTAGCCATCTTTCATCGTCCTTTCCATCTCTGCGACCTTCAGAAGGCGCTCGACGTAGCGCTCGCCGCCGTTGAAGGTCGCGTTCAAGAATGCGTCAACGAGCTCTCCCGCGAGCGACGGGCCGACCACCTCGGACCCGAGACAGAGCACGTTCATGTTGTCGTGCTCGACTCCCTGGTGGGCGCTGTAGGAGTCGTGGCAGATCGCCGCGCGGATGCCGGTCATCTTGCAGGCGGCCACTGCGGCGCCGACGCCGGAGCCGCAGACGAGGACACCGCGCTCGGACTCGCCGCGTTGGATTGCCTCGCCTACCTCGCGCGCCTTGTCGGGGTAGTCGATGCGCACTGCATCGGTGTCGGTCCCCAAATCGAGGATGTCGTTGCCGGCGAGCGCTTCGAGCACCGCCTCGCGCAGGTACACACCGCGATGGTCGAAGGCGACAGCGACGTTCATCGAACCTCGACACGGGCGACACGCTCCAACAACGCCACCGCGCGCGCAACCACGTTGTCCAGGTTGTAACCGAAGTGCTCCAGGACCGTCGGGCCGGGGGCGGAGGCGCCGAAGTGCTCGATCGAGATCGAGTCGCCGTGGTCCCCGACCCACCTGCTCCAGCCGAGCTCGACGCCCGGCTCGACCGAGAGCCGCGCGCGCACGTCGGGCGGCAGCACCTCGTCGCGGTAGTCGGTGGGCTGCTCGGCGAAGAGCTCCCAGCAGGGCATCGAGACGACGCGCACGGCGGTGCCGTCGGCGGCGATCTTGCGGCCCGCTTCGAGCGTCAACCCCACTTCGGCGCCGGTCGAGATCAGGATCAGGTCGGGCGACGAGGACGACTCCCACAGCGTGTACGCGCCGCGCTCGAGGCCGGAGGCGGGAGCGAGCTCGCTGCGGTCGAGCGTCGGCACCTTCTGGCGCGAGAGCGAGAGCGCGACCGGCCCGTCGCTGCGCTCCAGCGCGACCTTCCACGCGTACGCGGTCTCGTTCGCGTCGGCAGGGCGCACGAACCAGAGGTTCGGGATCGCGCGCAGCGCAGCGTAGGTCTCAACCGGCTGATGCGTCGGGCCGTCTTCGCCCAGCCCGACCGAGTCGTGCGTCCACGCCCACACGACCGGCAACCCCATCAGCGCGGACAGTCGCACCGCCGGGCGCATGTAGTCGCTGAAGATCAGGAAGGTCGAACCGAACGGCTTGACGCAGCCGCCGTGCACCGCGATCCCGTTGACGATCGACCCCATCGCGTGCTCGCGAATGCCGAACGCGATGTTCCGCCCCGCCCAGCGGTCCGAGAAGAGGCCGCCGCCGACGATCTCGGTGAACGTCGATCCGACGAGGTCGCCTGCGCCGCCGATCATCGTGGGCACGGCATCCTTGAACGCCTGCATCACCGTCTTGCCGGCCGTGCGCGTGGCGAGCTCCTCGCCGGGCGCGAACTCCGGCAGCTCCCACGGGCCGATCCGGCCGTCCCAGGCGGCGTCCCAGCGCTCGCGCTCGACCGGGAAGGCCTGCGACCAGTTCGAGAACGACTGCTGCCACGCGGTCTCGAGCTCGTTGCCGCGCTCGATCCCGTTCATGTGCGCGTACACGTCGGCGGGAACGTAGAAGTGCTTGTCCGGGTCCCAGCCGAGCGCCTTTTTCGTCGCAGCCACTTCCGCCACACCGAGGGGCGAGCCATGCGCCTCGGCAGTGTCGACTGCGTGCGGCGCGCCGTAGGCGATGTGCGAGCGGACGATGACGAGCGACGGCTTCGCGGTCTCGTCCTGCGCGTTCTTGATCGCCTTGCGCAGCGCCGAGAGGTCGTTGACGTCGGCGACCGACTGCACGTGCCAGCCGAGCGCCTCGAACCGCAGCGCACGATCTTCCGTGAACGAGATCGCCGTCGTCCCGTCGATCGTGATGTGGTTGTCGTCGTAGAAGTAGACGAGCTTCCCGAGCGCGTTCGTCCCCGCGAGCGACCCCGCCTCGTACGACAGGCCTTCCATCAGATCGCCGTCGGAGCAGATCGCATAGACACGGTGGTCGACGATCTCGTGCTCGGGGCGGTTGAACGTCGCCGCCAGGAAGCGCTCGGCAAAGCCCATGCCGACGCCGTTGGCGAAACCCTGGCCGAGCGGCCCGGTCGTCACCTCGACGCCTTCGGTGTGGCGATACTCGGGATGGCCCGGCGTGGCCGACTGCCACTGNNCCGGCGCTCAGGATGAACCGGTCGCGGTTTTGCCAGTGCGGGCTCGCCGGGTTGTGCCGCAGCACCTCGGTGTAGAGGAGATAGGCGAGCGGCGCAAGCGCCATCGCCGTGCCTGGATGGCCCGCATTCGCCTGCTGCACCGCATCCATCGACAGCGTCCGAATCGTGTCGATCGAGAGCTGTTCGATCTCCGAGTTGGCCAACGCTCCTCCTCGCAGGGTCGCTTCACTGCGAGCGTAACGACTATGCGGTAGCGGCCGCGCCGGCTCTGATCTCGGCCTTCAGCGCCTCCTCCGCGTCCTCGTCCTGGCCGGCCAGGACGGCCGAGATCACCCGGCCGCCCTTGCTGAAGCGCAGAACGGCCGAATCGCCGCGGAAGTCTCCCTCCAGCGCCGTCGAGTCGTGACCGGTCGCGTCACCGAAGAGCTTGAAGCTCTTGCCGAACTCCTCGGAGAAGAACGCCGAGACGATGTCGTACCGCGCGTCCTCACCGGCCAGGATCCGTCCGAGCGTCGTGCCATGGAACGCGGCGTTCGACCAGTGCTCGATGCGCCGGTGACGCCGGTAGAGCGGGTCGTAGAACTCGGCGACGTCGCCGATCGCGTAGACACCGGGACGTCCGGTCTGGAACCGCTCGTCGACGACGACGCCGCTCCGGACTTCGAGCCCTGCGTCGCGGGCCAGCTCCACGTTCGGCTCGACGCCGATGCCTGCGACCACGAGGTCGGCCGGCGGGATCTCGGTTGTCTCCAGCCTGAGGTCGACACCGTGCGCGCGAAACGCATCGTGCAGAGCTTCCGAGAGCGGCGGCGCCTGCAGCGGGGCGAAGACCATGGAGTCGCGAACGACCTGCGTCACCTGCACGCCGAGCTGCGTGAGGGACGCCGTCACCTCACAGCCGACGAACCCGCCGCCGATCACGGTTGCGGTCTGGGCTTCACCTGCCAGCACCCGCAACGCGACCGAGTCGTCAAGGGTGCGCAAGGCGACCGCACCGGCGAGCCTGCGCGGACGTGAGCCGGTGGCGATCACGACCGTCTCGGCCTGCACGTCGTCGAGCGACGCCACCGTGTCGGCGAGCCGAAGCTCGACGCCGTTGTCCGCATACCAGCCGGCCGGGTGCACGAGCGCGTCCTCGGGCTGCGCCTCGCCGCGCAGCAGCCGCTTCGAAAGCGGCGGCCGGTGGTACGGGCCGTGCGGATCCTGCGACCAGATGGTGATCGCGTCGTCACCGCCCGCGCCGCGGTAGGACTCGACGAGCTTCGCCGCGGCCAGGCCGCCGCCGATGATTCCGATCATGTGCGCTCCTCCAACATCTCGACTCTCAGCCAGCCACCTCTTCGGGCTCGAGCGGCAGCTCGACACGGAAGCACGTTCCCTCACCGGGCTTCGATGTAACGCTGATCGTGCCGCCGTGCGCCTCGGCGATCGCCCGTGAGATCACGAGCCCGAGCCCGGTGCCGGGAATCGCCTGCTCGGTCGCGGTCGACGAGCGGAAGAAGCGCTCAAAGAGGCGACCCTGTTCGCCCTCGGGGATCCCGATGCCCGTGTCCGCGACCTCGAGCACGGCGTGCCGCCCGTGGACAAACGTGCGTACCTTGACGGCGCCGCCGGCGGGCGTGAACTTCATCGCGTTCGAGAGCAGGTTGCCGACGAGCTGCACCAGCCGCTCGCGGTCGCCGAGGACGGACGGGACCTCGTCGAGCTCGGACTCGAGCAGGATCTCCCGCGAGCGCGCGAGCGCCGCTCCCGACTCGACGATCTCGCGAGCGATCTCGTCGAGGCGCGTGCTGGCGAATTGCAGCTGCAGGCCGTTGGCGTCGAGGCGCGCCACGAAGAGCAGGTCGCCGACGAGGCGCTGCAGGCGCTCCGAGCTGCGGTAGACGATCGCGAGGAAGCGCTTCTGCTCGTCCGTGAGCTGGCCCGCCTCGCCCTCGCGGATCATCTCGAGGAAGCCCATCATCGACGTCAGCGGCGTGCGCAGCTCGTGCGATACGGTGGCGACGAAGTCGTCCTTCAGCCGGTCGAGCTCGCGCTGCTGGGTCACTTCGCGCAGCGTCCAGATGCGGCCGAGGAAGCCGCCGCGGTCGTCGCGGACCGGCGCCGTGAACCCCTGGAACACGCGGCCGCTGACCGTGTCCTCGAACTCGTCGAACGTCGGCTCGTCGGGATTCGTGCGCAGGCGCTCCATCGCCGCGCGGTACTTCTCGACGTCTTTGATCCGGTGCGCGACCGAGAGCAGGCGATCGACGACCGGGCCTTCGTAGCTCATCCCGAGGTCGCGGGTCAGGTTGAGCACGGGCCGGTTCGCGAGCTGCACGTTGCCCTCGGCGTCCGAAAGCAGGATGCCGTCGACCGTCGAATCGAGTACGGCACGCAAGACGTTCGCGAGGCGCTCGAGGTCGACGTTCTGGCTCGCGAGGTCGCGTTGCTGGCGATCCAGCGAGCGGGCCATCTCGTTGAACGACTGAGCGAGCTGCCCGACCTCGCCGGCGCCCTGCTCGGGAACCGTCACGTCGAGGTCGCCCGCCGCCACGCGCCCGGTCGCCGCCGCGACGCGGCGAATCGGAGCGACGACAGCCCGCAGGAGATAGGCGATGATCGCGGCGAACGCCAGCACCCGCAGCGCGATCCCGACTGCGCCCACCTTCACCCCTTCGTTCACCGCGCTCGAGACGTGCGCGCGGTCACGAACAGCGAGCAGGTCCGTCCTCTGCACGAATGGGTCGATCAGGGCGCGCATGCGGTCGACGCGCCGCTTGCCCTCGCCCGTCGCGACCTTCGCCCGCGCGAGACTCGGACTACGCGACGTCAAGGTGATCAACGGGCCTGCGTAGTCGCTGATGTACGAGCGCCACTGGCGGTCGAGCGCATTCGACCACGAGCCCGGTGCGAGCTCCATGAGCGTCTTCGACTCCTCCGGCAACGCGAGGCGCGCCTGGCGATACGGCTGCAAGAACTGCGGGTTCGAGGTGAGCACGTAGCCGCGCAGAGATGTCTCGAGGTCGAGGATCGAGTTCTCGACCCGGATCGCCGCGACGACCGATGCGGACGAGCTCTGCTCGCTCCTCGTGTCGTGGCGGATCGACTCGAACGAGACGCCCGTGAACACGACCTGGACCAGCAGGAACACCGCGACGATTCCGCCGCCGATCAGGATCCGGGCTGTCAGGCCGATGCGCATGGTGTTCGAGATAGTTTCAGGCTATGGCAGTCGTCATCGCTTCGTCCCTCCGCAAGGAGTTCTCGGGCAGCGTGCTCTTCGAAGGCGTCTCCTTCAAGGTGGAGCGGCGCGACCGCCTCGCCCTGGCGGGCCCGAACGGGGCAGGCAAGACGACGCTGCTGCGCGCCCTCGCGGGCGAGGTGTCGCTCGAAGGCGGCGAGCTGGCGCTCTCCAAGGGCACCAGGATCGCGCTCCACGACCAGCGCCCGCCGGCCGAGAGCCCGCGGCCGCTGCGGGAGTACGTGCTCGCCGGAACCGCCGACCTCGCCGCCGTCGAGCAGGAACTGCGCGCGCTCGAGCACTCGATGGCGTCAGGCACGCACGACCCGGCGACGATGCGGCGCTACTCCGAGGCGCAGGCGAGGCTCGAGCATGCAGGCGGCTACGACTGGCGCGACCGGGCGGCGTCCTTCGTGCGTGGGCTCGGCTTCACCGACGCCGACCTCGACCGGCCGCTCTCGACCTTCTCCGGCGGCGAGCTGACGCGCGCATCGCTCGCGCGCGCGCTCGCGTCGCAGCCGGACCTGCTGCTCCTCGACGAGCNNAACCACCTCGACATCGAGTCGCTCGAGTGGCTGGAAAAGCTGCTCGAGACGCTCGACGCGGCCGTGATCCTCGTCGCGCACGACCGCTGGTTCCTCGAGGCGGTGACGACGGCGGTGCTGGAGCTGGAGGGCGGCAAGTCTGTCTACTTCCCGGGCAAGTGGCACGTCTGGCGGCGCGAACAAGCCGCGCGGGCGATCTTCCAAACGAAGACGGCCGACCGCCAGAGCGAGCAGATCGCGCGGCTCGAGCGCTTCGTCGAGCGGTTTCGATACAAGAAGAGCAAGGCCCGCCAGGCGCAGTCGAAGCTGAAGCAGATCAAGAAGCTCGAGGCGGTGCGCGTGCGCGCTCCCGACGACAAGCGGCGGACGCTCGGCTTCGAGTTCCTGAAGCCGGCGCGCTCGGGGCGTGACGTGCTCGTCGTCGAGAACCTGTCGCTGCGCGCGGGCGACAAGGAGCTGCTCGACGGCGCGTCGTTCGCGATCGAGCGCGGCGAGCACGTCGCGCTCGTCGGCCCGAACGGCTCCGGCAAGACGACGCTGCTCGAGACGATCCTCGGCCTGCGCGATCCGACGAGCGGAACCGTGCGTCTCGGCCACGGCGTCCAGACCGCGTACTTCTCGCAGCACGAGGCGGAGCTCGACGAGCGCGGCTCGGTGCTCGACGCCGCGATGACCGGCACCGGCCTCAAGCGGCCCGAGGCGCAGTCGCTGCTCGGCAAGTTCCTCTTCTCCGGCTGGGACGAGCACGAGAAGTCCGCCGCCGTCCTCTCGGGCGGCGAGCGGCGCCGGCTCGCGCTCGCAATCGCGGTCGCGTCGGGCGCGAACTTCCTCATACTCGACGAGCCGACGAACCACCTCGATCTCGAGTCCCGCGAGGCGCTCGAGGCCGCGCTCGAGGCGTTCCCCGGCACGGTGCTGCTCGTCTCGCACGACCGCGCAGTGCTCGATGCGGTGGCCGGCCGCATGCTCGCGGTCGAGCACCGGCAGATCGCGTCGTACCCCGGCGGCTGGGCGGACTACACGCGCGCGCAGGAGGCCGAGCCCGCGCCGGCTCCGCCGCCCAAGCCGAAGCGCGAGAAGCCGAAGCGGCCCGCCAAGGCCAAGCCCACCGCGCTGGAGCTAGTCGAGCAGGAGGTCGCGCGCGCCGAGACCCGCGTGAACGAGCTCGAACAGAAGCTCGCCGCCGACTGGAGCGACCTCGATCTGCTCACCGCGCACCGGGAAGCGCGTGAGGACCTCAAGGCGCTCCTCGAGCGGTGGGAAACGATGTTCGAGGACGCGCAGGCGTAAAACCTGTTACGCGTTGATGATCGCGTAGACCTTCCCTTTCATCGCGTGCGTGTGCGGATGCGTGGCTGTGTCGCAGAACATGCACCGCCACTCGTAGACGCCGTAGGGGGCGACGAACGAGACACTTGTCGTCTGCACGCCGGTTCCCTGCGCGGGCCGGATCAGCACGCTGATCCCGAGCGCCTTGATCGTGAAGGTGTGGAACATGTGCGTGTGGTTGCGGAACGTGATCTGCACCGTTCCGCCGGCGCGAACCGCGAGGTTCGCCGGTTCTGTGCTTTCGTCGTTGCCGACCGCGAAGACGTTGACAGTGACGCGCATCGGAGCGGCGGCACGCGTACTGCCGGCCGTCGCGGCGGTGCCGACGAGTGCGTACGCGAGGACAGCGGCGAAGGTGAGGAGCTTCAGCGGGCGAATCATGCAGGGCCACCTTCCACTCGTGACAATTGTTACGATTAGTCCATCAGACGCGGCTCCTGGGGTCATCGGGCCGCGCGCGGATGCGCGGTCGGGGTTTCCCCTGATCGAGTCAGCGCCGGAGGGCGCGAATCGCGGCCTCGGTGATCGGGTCGACAACGAGAATCGCCTCGTCCGCGCCTGCGTCGCCGAGCGCCCGGAGGTGCGCTGCGAGCCGGTCGGCCGGCACCGCTTCGACATCGCGCGGCCGCTCGCCCACGGGCTCGACCTCGACGAGCACGCAGGCGCTGCGCTCGATCTGCGCCGGGTCGCGACCGGCGCGTTCGGCGGCCTCGGTGATCTCGGCGTTGTGGCGCGCGAAGCCCTCGGGCGTGTTGCCGTAGTGCGTGTACCAGGTGTTCCACGCGTCGACGTGCGGTAGCGCGATCGAGAGGAGGCGCGGTGCGTTCGCGCCGATCATCAGCTTGGGCCGCCGTGACGGCGGCGGGAGCAGCACCGCGTCCTGGACGGTGTGGAAGCGCCCGTCGAACGTGACGCGCTCGCCGGCGAGCAGTCGCCTCACGATCGTGAACGCCTCCTCGAACCGTGAGACGTGGTGGTCGAACGGGATGCCGAACGCGCGGAACTCTTCCTGGTTCCACCCGGCGCCGAGCGCGACCACGAAGCGGCCGCCGCTCAACTCGTCGATCGTCGCGGCCTGTCGCGCGAGGATGCCAGGCGGATGGAACGCGGTGCACGCGACGAGCGGGCCGAGCTCGACGCGCTCGGTGATCCCCGCGAGCCAGGCGAGCGTCGTCCAGCAGTCCCACGGCCCGCGCTCGCTCCGGCCGTTGCCGCGGTAGAGCAGGTGGTCGCCGAGCCAGATCGAATCGAAGCCGCACTCCTCAGCCGCGCGCGCGATCGCGCCGAGCTCTCCGCGGCCAACCACGCGCTCGACCTCGGGCAGCTGAACGCCGACCTTCATGCCGCCCAGAACGCTTCGAACGCCGGCGGGTCGGACGGGATGGCGGTGATGTGCCGCCAGACGCCGAGCTCATGCTCGATCAGGAGCACCTGGTCGATGTCGAGCTCGCGCCCGAGCCGCGTCCCCTGAGCGCGGTAGACCGCGACCGCATGCTCGTCGTCGGCGAGCGACCAGCGCAGCGTGCTCAGGTAGGTGCCGCCTGTGAGCCTGCGTGTCTCACGGAACAGCTCGAAGACCCGCTCGCGTCCGACGTATTCCTGTGCGACCGGGACCGTCCCGTTGACGACCCAGGTCGCGTCTTCGGCGATCACTTCGAACAGTGCACGCGGATCGCCGCCGCGGAAGGCGGCGAAGACCCGATCGATTCCCGCCAGGGCCTCAGCGTTCAAGCGGCGCGAGTGTCAGCCCGTAGGCCTCGAGCTGTGAGTGGTAGAGCTCGGCAAGCTCGCGGTGGCCGGACCACACGATCGCCTGGCCCGTCGAGTGGATCTTGTTCGCGAGCGCCATGCCCTTGTCATAGTCGACGCCGGGGATCGTCTGCGCGAGCGCGAACGACACCCCTTCGAAGGTGTTGTGGTCGTCGTTTTTGACGATCACCCGCCACGCGTCGCCGAGACCGGAGCCGCGCGTCCGGCGTGGTCTCGCCTTGGGAGGTGTGAGCGTGTCCGTCATTCCGTGCCGAGCGTAGCGATCACCGCGTCGGCGATCACCTTCAGCGGCCGGCCCGAGACCTGGCTCGCCTTGCGCAGCCGCGCGAACGCAGCTTCCTCCGACAGGCCCTCCTTCTGCATCAGGAGGCCCTTCGCGCGCTCGATCGCCTTGCGCGCCGAGAGCGCGTCGGCGAGCGACTCGGCCTCCTCGCGCACCGCCTGGAGCTCTTCGTGACGCGCGCGGGCCGTCGCGATCGCGGGCACGAGGTCCTGCTCGCGAAAGGGCTTGACGAGGTAGCCGAAGACGCCGGCTTCGACCGCCCGGCTCACGAGCTCTTCCTGGCCGTAGGCCGTGAGCATCACGATCGGGATCGGCCGCTCGCCCAGGATCCGCTTGGCGGCCTCGATCCCGTCGAGCTTCGGCATCTTCACGTCCATGATCGCGAGCTCGGGCTGGTGCTCGCGCGCCAGCGCGACCGCCTCTTCGCCGTCGCGCGCTTCTGCGACGACCTCATGCCCGCTGCGCTCCAGCAGGTCACGCAGGTCGAGTCGGATGATCGTCTCGTCCTCGGCAATCAGGATCCTCATTCGCAATAGAATCGCACGATGCTGCAGATCGACGACGAAGCCGTCGCCGCGCTCGCGCAGATCGGGACGATCCGCATCACAGCCGAAGAGGTCGACGGAGAGGTCGAGATCTCGATCGACGAGGTGTCGGAGCCGAGCGAGGGGGACGAGGTGATCGAGCACGGGGAGGTGCGGGTGTTCCTCGACCCGGCCGCGGTCGAGGTGCTCGACGACCAGGTGCTGGGCGTCCACGCCCACGGCGACCACTTCCACTTCTCCTTCGAGGAGCAACCCGCGTAGCGATCACGTGGCGACGCTCTACGCGGGGAAGACGACTTCGGCGCGGGTGCCGCCGACCGAGCTCAGATCGAGCGTGCCGCGGAGCTCGTCCCGCACGAGCGCCTGAACGATCGACAGGCCGGTGCCGGCCGGTGCCGCGCCGACGCCGGAGCCGTCGTCGGCAATCGCCAGCACGATGTCGCCGTCTCGCCGGGCGAGCTCGACCCGCACCCGGTCGCCCCCGTGCTCGAGCGCATTCTGCAGCAGCTCGGAGAACACGAGCGCGAGCGCCGTCGCACGCGCGCCGGGCAGCGACACGGGCTCGAGCGCCGCCGAGACTTCCTTGCCGCCGCCGACGCCCTGCACGAGCATCGCCCGCAACCGGTCGATCAGGTCGGCGAGCTCCACGTCCTCGTCACGACGGTCGGTGAGCAGCTCGTGCACGGCGGCGATCGCGAGGATCCGGTTGACGGAGTGCTCGAGCGCCTCGCGCGGGTCGATCACGTCCGCGGAGCGCGCCTGGAGCCGTAGGAGCGACGCGACCGTCTGCAGGTTGTTCTTCACACGATGATGGATCTCTTGCGCGAGCACGCCGCGCAGCACGGCGCGTCCGTGCTCGAGCGCGACCGCGGCATGCGTCGCGATCGACGCGAGCAGCTCACGGTCCGGATCGGTGAACGCGCGCTCGCGATCCGCGACGAGCTCGCCGATCTGCCGGCCACGCCAGCGCAGCGGCTGGCGAATCGCATGCGTCGAGGCAACGCCCTCGGGCCACGCGATCCGTCCGTCGTCGAGGACGAGCGCGGCGCCGGTCGCGTCGAGCGCGTCCATCGTGGTCTTCACGATCGCCTCGAGCGACTCCTCGAGATACAGCGAGTCGGACACGGCCTCGGAGATCCGGGCGAGCGCCTCGAGCTCATGTACCCGGCGTTGTGCCTCCGAATAGAGCTTCGCGTGCTCAATCGACTGCGCGACTTGCGCAGCGATCGCGAGCAGCAGGTCGACCTCGTCGTCGGAGAA
>PLDP01000061.1 GCA_003136795.1 Actinomycetota bacterium | reverse complement strand
CGCGTAGCGCCGGTTCAGCTTATGGATCGCCGTTGAGACATCGATGAAGGTGCCATAGACGTGGTAGTGGGTCGGCATGAAGCAGAACTGGTGGCAGACGAGAAGGCCTTCATGCACGAGTTCGGCGAGGAGCCCGATTCCTGTCGCGTAGTCGCCCGAGTCCTTGAAGATGTGCTCTTCGGCGATCGAACGAGTGGTGACGTGGTGCATCGCATCAGGGTGCGGCACGCCTGCGACGGGCGCTAGGGGTGTGGACGAGACGTTTCAGACTTGAACCTGGTTCCGGCTCCGCCGGGAACCAGGTTCAGTCGAGCGCGGACAGCAGCAGGTCGAGCAGCAGCTGCGGATCGCGCTGAACGCGCACGCCTTCGCCCTCGCGCTTGTGCAGGTCGAGCGCGCGGGGGTCGGTCAGCGGGCGTAGCCGGCCGTCACGCATCAGTTGCTCGTCGACGCCACCCAGGCGGCCGCCGAACGTCGTGTACACCGGCACACCGAGCGCGGCAGCCTCGCGATTCATCGTTCCGCCCGACGAGACGACAAGGTCGGCGAACGCGATCAGGCTCTGCGCGTCGACGGCCCGCTCGGGGACGATCACCGACGGCAGGTCGAGCGACTTCACGTAGTCGCGCTGCTCTTCGGTGCGCGGGATCACGAACGCGTGCACGTCCGCGTTCCGTCCGAGGTGCTCCAACGTTTGCGGGAAGAGCGGGTTCGAATGCCGGTGATAGAGCGACACGTCCGGCGGCGGGCGCAACACGACGAGCACCTTCGCGCGATCGATCGACCAGTCGCGTAGCACGGCCTCGTTCGGCTCGAAGTCCGAGAGGTAGTACTCCTCCTTCAGCCCCGGGTACTGCTGCAGCTTCGGCGGCACCGCGCCGTAGGTCTTCAGCCGGTCCGGCGGGATCGAGTCCGGCACGACGACGCGCGTCGCGGCGCGGCACCCGAGCTGGTGCTGCAGCCAGGCCCACTCGTAGTCGAAGGTCGTCGAGCTCGGGATGCCGAGGCGGCGCGCGGTCATCGTCAGCTCGTGCGACCCGTGTGCGAGCGCGAGATCGAAGTGGCGCGGCTTCGCCCATTTCCACAGCGCCCTCAGGCGCGTGCGCATCTGCTGCGCCTTGCCCAGCGCCGAGCGCCCGCCGTGGTGGCCGATCACGGTGGCGGTCATGCCGTGCGATTCGATCAGCTGCAGGGTCTGCGCGTACTCGCGCGCGGTGATCTCGACCTCGTGGCCCTGCGCTTCGAGCAGCTGCACGAGCGGCCGGAAGACGAGTGGATGCGCGCTCGCGGTGAAGTCGACCCAGACCTTCATTCTGCGACCAGCGCTTCGAGCGAGACGTCGCGCGTGACGCCTTCGACGTGGCGCTCGTACCAGAGCGTGAACGCGAGCAGCCCCCACAGCTGGCGCGAGAGGTCCTCGCGGCCCGAGACGTGATCGTCGAGCACGCGCGTCACTGCCGAGTGCTCCAGGAAGCCCTGCCTGCGGATCGTGTCGGCCGAGAGCGTCTCGCGCGCGAACGGTTCGAGCTCGCCGCGCAGCCAGGCCGCCGCCGGGATCGAGAAGCCGCGCTTCTTGCCGTGCACGATCTCGCGCGGCAGGAGCGGCTCCATCGCCTTGCGCAGCAGCCGCTTCTTCGAGAAGCCGCGCACCTTGTGGCGCACCGGCAGCGAGAAGGCGAAGTTCGAGACGACCGTGTCCATGAACGGCACGCGCGCCTCGAGCGACCACGCCATCGAGGCGCGATCGGTCTTCGTCAGCAGGTCGTCGACGAGGTAGAGGCCGAAGTCGACGTCCTGGAGGCGGGTCAGGAGCTCGTGCCCCTCGGTCTCCGCAAACCGCTCGCGGTAGCCGGCCAGCGGATCGAAGTCGCTGCGGCGGCCGGTCAGCTCGGCGCGCACGTCGGCCGCGAAGATCTCCTTGTAGGTGTGGTGCCGCTCGAGCGGCGGCAGGCCGGCGGCGCGCGTGAACCGCTTCAGNNGCGCGCGCGGCGAGCGGGCCGAAGCGCTCGGCGAGCAGGTCGGCGACGTAGGTGTAGTAGCCGCCGAAGAGCTCGTCGCCGCCTTCGCCGGAGAGTGCGACCTTCACGTCTTCGGCCGCGAGCTTCGAGACGAGATAGGTGGGCAGCGCCGACGAGTCCGCGAACGGCTCGTCGAAGGCGTCCGCGAGCGCGGGCAGAAGCAGCGCCGCGTCCGGACGCAGCGTCAGGTCGCGGTGGATCGTCCCGTAGCGCTGCGCCACGGCGCGCGCGCCGTCGAGCTCGTTAAACGACGCCTCTTCGAAGCCGATCGAAAACGTGCGCACCGCCTCCGACGACTCCTCGGCGGCGAACGCCGTGAGCGCGCCCGAGTCGACGCCGCCCGAGAGCAGCACNNTCGTGGCGTGCGGGCAGCGGGCCGGTGCGCGCGAAGCGGTCGATCGTCGTGCGGCCGTCGTGCCACGTCAGGGTGTGGCCGGGCAGCAGCTTGCGGATGTCCTTGAAGATCGAGAGCGGGGCGGGGACGACGTTGAACGCGAGAAACGCGTCGAGCGCGTCGAGGTCGATCTCGCCTTGCGGCAGCGCGTCGAGCTCGGACGAGAACGAGAGCTCGCCGCCGACGTCGCGGTAGGCGAGCGGCTTGATCCCGAAGCGGTCGCGCGCGAGCACGAGCCGCCGTTCGCGGGCGTCCCACACGGCGACCGCGAACATGCCGCGGAGCCGTTCCCAGAAGCGCGGCCCCCATTGCTCGTAGCCGTGCACGAGCACCTCGGTGTCGCAGCGCGTGCGGAAGCGGTGTCCCGCGCGCTCGAGCTCGTGCATCAGCTCGCGGTAGTTGTAGATCTCGCCGTTCTGGACGACAACGACACTGCCGTCCTCGTTTGCGATCGGCTGGTCGCCCCCGGTCAGGTCGATGATCGCAAGGCGGCGGGCGGCGATGCCGACCGGCCCGTCGAGGTGCATGCCCTCGGAGTCGGGCCCTCGGTGAAAGAGCGTTGCCGACATGCGCCGGAGCCGCTCGGAGTCGACGGCGCCGTGGCTGCTGGCGATGCCGCAGATCCCACACATGCTGTGAGTCTAGGGACGGCGCCCGAACGTTTGGGCGAGCACCCGGGCGCCGGTGTGGATCAGCGTGCGCAGATAGAGGCGGATCGAGCGGTCGGCGATCCACTCGAGGTCGTGCGCGAGCTTCTCGGCCATCGACGTCTCGTAGCCGCGCCGCACCTGCGCGAATCCGGTGAGCCCGGGCCGCACGACGAGCCGCTGCCAGTAGGCGGGCAGGTCGTGCGCGAGGTGGGCGAAGAAGCGCGGGCGGATCGGGCGCGGCCCGACGAACGACATGTCGCCGCGCAGGACGTTCCAGAGCTGCGGGANNCGGACGAGCTCTTCGCCGAGGTACTGGCCGATGCGGTCCTCGGCGCCCGGCCGCAGCGTCCTGAACTTCAGCATCTGGAAGAAGTGGCCGCGCCGCCCCACGCGCTCGCCCCGGTAGAGGATCGGGCGGCCGCTCGTCACGAGCATCACGAGCGCGATCACGAGCGCGACGGGTGCGAGGAGGATCCCGAAGAGGCTCGCGAAGAAGATGTCCAGCAGGCGCAGCTCGAGGTCGATGCCGCGGTGCTCCGCCTGCGAGGCGAGTCGTGTGTACCCGCTGACGAGGGTGTCCTCGAGCGGTGGCGGCGCCGATGCCACGCGGTCGATGGTAGACCGTGGGCCTGTGAGCATCCTCGGAATCGACCATGTCCAGGTCGCCGCCCCGGCCGGGTGCGAGGCGGAGGCGCGCGCGTTCTACGCGGGCCTCCTTGGGCTGGAAGAGGTGCCGAAGCCGG
>PLDP01000137.1 GCA_003136795.1 Actinomycetota bacterium | reverse complement strand
GACACGACGAGCGTCGCCGCCTCCGACCTCGAGGCGGTCCGGCGCAGGCTCGGCTACGGGAAGATCGATCTCTACGGCGGCTCGTACGGTGCGACGCTCGCGCAGGCGTATCTGCGCCGCTATCCCGGCTCGGTGCGCAGCGTCGTGCTCGACAGCGGCTCACTGCCCGGCGTGCGCATCTACGACGCGTCGGCGCGAAACGCGGAGCGTGCGCTCGACCAGCAGCTCGCACGCTGCGCCCGCGAGCGCGAGTGCCACCGCGCCTATCCGGACCCGCGGCGCGAGCTCGCCGTCCTGCTCGCGCGCTCGCCGCGCCGCGTCACGATCGAAAGCGGGACGTTCGAGCTCGCGCCCGACGACCTCGCCTGGACGGTGGAGGAGCTCTCGGAGTCGCCGAGCGGCGCCGCCCAGATCCCCTATGCCGTCGACGCAGCCGTGCACGGTGACTACGTGCCGCTCGCCCGTGCGTACGCGAGCGACATCGGCCTCTATCTCGACTCGGGCTCGCGGCGCGCGATGTATTGGGTGATCCTCTGCTCCGAGCCGTGGTCCGGCTTCGATGTGGCTGCGACCAAGCGGGCCGGCGCCGGCAGCTACCTCGCCGGCGCGGCCATCACGCGCGCACGACTCTTCGAGCGCGCGTGCCGGGTCGTCCCGAAGGGACGCGTCCCGCGTACGGCGGGCTCGGTCGCGACGACGCGTGTCCCGGCGCTCCTGCTGGCGGGCGGCGCCGACCCGCTCGACCCGGTCGCGAATCTCCGCGGGTGGCGCCGCGCCTTCCCGAACGGCCGGCTTGTCGTCGTCCCGGGAGGCGCCCACGGCAGCATCGAGTACGGCTGCATTCAGACGCTCGTCGCCCGCTTCGTTGCCGCCGACACCGCGCGCGGGCTCGACACGAGCTGCGCGCGGCGGATCGCGTTGCCGCCCTTCGAGACGGGCTAGATCCGGCCGAGCGGGGCGATCCTGGCTGCCGCCTGCGGTCACCGTGCGCGTGTTCCCGCGCTGAGGATTGCGAGCGTCGTGACGCGGGTACCATGATCGTGAGATGAAGGCGATCGCCCTCGCGACTGTCGTTTGCGTGGCCGGCCTCGCAGCCGGCGGGTCCGGCGCGACGATCGGCGCAACCGGGACGCTCGGCGGGACAACGCAGATCTCATTCGGCTGTCCGGGGCCGGTCAGCGATTCGGGGCCGACGTGCCACCCGTGGCACCTCTTCCCGAACGCGCGCTTCTCCATCTCGCGCCGCTCGACAGACGGCTCGCCCGTNNCCTCTGCCGCAGCACAGCACCCGCGGCGGTTCGCGCATCACGGTGCGCGTGCGCGCGGGCGCTGTGACGACCGCGGTGGTCAAGTTCGTCGGCTATCCGCAGATGGAGTAGCCCTGCAAACGAGGAGGCCCCGTTTCTGGGGCCTCCTCGTGACTTCCGATCTGACGAGCGATCTCAGCCGCAGCCGGTCGACGTCCCGCAGTCGCGGCACGTGTAACACGTGCCTGCGCGCACCATGCGGCCGCCGCAGCGGTTGCAGTCGATCGCGTCCTCGTGCGGGTTGAACAACGCGGTCTGGCCGGGCGACGGCGTCTCGACGTGCGCCGGCTCGCCGTTTGCGATCCGGTCGGCCATCTGCGCGCGCACCTCCATCGAGAGGATGCCCGCCTCTTCCTGCTGGTCGACCGTGAGGAACTTCTTGCCGAACCAGCGGAAGATGTAGTCGGGGATCGACTTCGCGGCGCGGATGTCCGCGTCGTTCGTCAGGCCCGACGGCTCGAAGCGCAGGTGCGAGAGCTTCGAGACGTACACCTCGGGCGGCACGCCGTACTGCAGGCCCATCGAGACCGCGATCATCAGCGAGTTCATCAGGCCCTGCAGCGTCGTCCCGTCCTTGGCGATGTCGACGAAGATGTCGCCGGGCGAGCCGTCGTCGAACACGCCGACGTGGATGTAGCCCTCGTACTCGCCGACGCGGAACTTGCGACCGATCTCGTTGCGATCGTCCGGCAGCCGCCGGCGCCTCGGAGCGGACATCGCCCCGCCGGCGTGACCGAGCGTCGTCTGTGCGCCCTTGTCGCCTTTCCCGGAAAGCGGCTGCGCGACCTTGCAGTTGTCGCGGTAGATCGCGACCGCCTTGACGCCCAGCTTCCACGAGTCGAGATAGAGCTGCGCGACATCCTCGATCGTCGCCGTCTCGGGCAGGTTGACCGTCTTCGAGATCGCGCCCGAGATGAACGGCTGGATCGCGCCCATCATCTTCACGTGGCCGCGGTAGTGAATCGCCCGCTCGCCGACCGCGCAGTCGAACACCGGGTAGTGCTCGCTCTTCACGTACGGCGCGCCGACGACGGTGTTGCGCTCGTCGACGAACGCAACGATCTCGTCGACCTCGTTCGGCGCGTAGCCGAGCTTCTCGAGGCCGCCCGCCACTGTCTTGTTGACGATCGTGATCTCGCCGCCGCCGACGAGCTTCTTCGACTTGACGAGCGAGAAGTCCGGCTCGACGCCCGTCGTGTCGCAATCCATCATGAAGCTGATCGTCCCGGTGGGCGCGAGCACCGTCGCCTGCGCGTTGCGGTACCCGTTCACCTCGCCGAGGTCGAGCGCGTCGTCCCATGACTTGCGGGCCGCGCCGAGCAGGTCGGCCGGCACCGTCTCCGCGTTCGCGATGTTGCCCACCGCAGCGCGGTGCTTCGAGATCACGTTGAGCATCGCCGCCGCGTTCGGCCGGTAGCCCGCGAACGCGCCCATGCGCCCTGCGATCTCCGACGACTTGCGATAGGCGCGGCCCGTCATCAGCGCGGTGATCGCCGCTGCATACGCGCGGCCTTCGTCGGAGTCGTACGCGAGCCCGCGCGCCATCAGCAGGGCGCCGAGGTTCGCGTAGCCGAGGCCGAGCTGCCGATACGCCTTCGCGTTGCGCTCGATCTCCGGCGTGGGGTACGAGGAGTTGCCGACGAGGATCTCCTGCGCGAGGAACACCACGTCGCACGCATGCTCGAACGCCTCGACGTCGAGCTCCCCGTCTTCGCGGCGGAACTTCATCAGGTTCAGCGANNGTTGATCGTCGTGTCGTACTGCACGCCCGGGTCGGCGCAGCGCCACGCCGCCTCGGCGATCTGGTGCAGCAGGTGCCGTGCCTTCATCGTCTCGACGACCGTGCCGTCGGTGCGCGCGGTCAGGTGCCAGTCGTCGTCGGCAGCGGCGGCCTCCATGAACGAGTCGGAGACGCGCACCGAGTTGTTCGCGTTCTGGTACTGGATCGACGCCCAGTCGGGCGAGTCGAGCGACATGTCGTAGCCGGCTGCCTCGAGGACGCGTGCCTTCTCTTCCTCGTGCGCCTTGCACCAGATGAACTCTTCGATGTCGGGGTGGTCGACGTCGAGCACGACCATCTTCGCCGCGCGGCGCGTCTTGCCGCCCGACTTGATCGTTCCCGCCGACGCGTCGGCGCCGCGCATGAACGAGACCGGGCCAGAGGCGTAGCCGCCCTTCGAGAGCTGCTCCTTGGACGAGCGCAGCCGCGAGAGGTTGACGCCCGAGCCGGAGCCGCCGCGGAAGATGACGCCCTCGCGGCGGATCCAGTCGAGGATCGCGTCCATCGAGTCGTCGATCGAGAGGATGAAGCAGGCCGAGCACTGCGGCTTCTCTTCGAAGCCGACGTTGAACCAGACCGGCGAGTTGAACGCGGCGAGCTGGTTGACGAGGATCGCCTTCAGCTCGTCCTCGAAGGTCTGCGCCTCGTCCTCGTCGGCGAAGTAGCCGCCGTCGCGGCCCCACGTGCCGACGGTGCCGACGATGCGGCCGATCATCTGCTTGACGGAGCGCTCGCGCTCCGGGCTCGACATGCGGCCGCGGAAGTACTTCTGGGCGACGATGTTGGTCGCGGTCTGCGACCAGAATTTCGGGAACTCGACGTCCTTCTGCTCGAAGGCCGGCCCGTTCTTCCCCGGGATGTGCGCGTCGCGGATCTCCCACTCGACCTCGTCGTAGGGATCGCGGCCCACGATCGTGAACAGCCGCTTGACGGCGAGGCTGGCGTCCTCGTCGACAACGTGGTTGACGAGCTCGTCGGGATGGATCTGAACGGTCTGATCGTGCTCTACGGACGCCATCTTGTCGCCTCCTCGATCCGCACGGTCTCCGCGTGCGAACCTCGATAGTTCGGTGATCCGAAAGGGAGACGGAGCGTAGAGCGGTCCTCGGACAGCACCTCGAAGAGGCCATGGTACCGCCGCCCAGGGGCCGGAAGATGCGCTCTACGGAGCTTGTTTCCGGGCCTGGATCCGCTTCACGACGAGGCCGGCGGCGCCGGCGGCGACGAGCAGGATCGCGAGGCCGCCGAGCACGAGCAGCGGCAGCGGCAGCGACGAGGCGCTGGAGGGGTTCAGGTCACTCACGAGGCCACCGAGGCCCTTGTCGGGCTTGCGCCCGGGGGTTCCTGCGGCCGTCGTGGTGGTGCCGTTCGGGCCTGTGCCGGGCTTGACCTTCGGCGGCGTGACGAGGCTGTTCGGGCCGACCGTGTGCCCGGCCTTGCGCTGCAGCGCCTCGGCGCTCTGCAGCGCGCGGAGGATGTCGTCGTGCGCGCTCGAGTAGGTCTGGACGTCGGCCGGCAGGTGATGCAGCGCGTCCTGGTAGCAGTGGACGGCGTAGGTGTGGTCGATCCGGCCGTCGTACCAGTCGTTGAGGAGGGTCTTCCAGCACGGGGTCGCCGCAGCGGCGGGCGACGCATGCACGACGGCAGCGAAGAGGGCGGCGGCGACGATCATCACCCGGACGAGCAGCTTCAGCGACGGCACGAAGAAGCCGAGCGTACGACGGCGCTGTAAGGCTTTTGTGAGCGATCCGGGCACGTCGGCGGGGGATGGTAGCTTCGCGCGAGATGCGGGCGATCCGGGAACTGCCGCTCGTCGCGCCTCTTGCCCTTGCGGGCCTTGCGGTCTTCTTCGGGGGCGGCCCCGGAAACGGCTCGATCATGTGGCTCGGCGGCGGCGCTCTCGTGACGCTGCTCGCGTTGCTCGTCACGCGCGGCGCTCCCGGCGGCTTCATCGCGCTGCTCCCGCTCGCCGCGCTCGTCGCGTGGCTCGCGCTCTCCATCACCTGGTCGACGCTGCCCGACCGCTCGTGGGACTACGCCGACCGCGGCCTCGTCTATCTCCTCTTCGCCGCGCTCGGGTTGTGGCTCGCTTCGCGCACGCGAGAGCTCGCGCTCGGCCTCTGCGTCCTACTCGGCGCCGTCGTCGTCTGGTCGCTCGCGGGGAAGGTACTGCCGTTCGTCCACGATTACGGGCCGCCGGACGTGGCGCGCCTCAGCGCGCCGGTCGGGTTGTGGAACCAGCTTGCGCTGCTCGCCGACTTCGCGCTGCCGCTCGCGCTCTGGCGGCGCGGACGTTCGGGCACGCTGCTCGCCTACGGCTGGCTCGTCGCGCTCGTGCTGACGTACTCGCGCGGCGGGCTCCTCACGGCCATCCTCGTCCTCGCCGCCTGGTTCCTGCTGACCGACGAGCGCCTCGAGAGCGCGGCGACCCTGCTCGCGGCTGCCGTGCCCGCCGGCGTCGTCGTCGCGATCGCGTTCGCTCTGCCGGGCGTGACGAGCGACGGCGAGTCGTTGCACGCGCGCTGGCACGACGGCCTGATCTTCGGAGCGCTGCTCCTCCTCGGCGCGGTCGCGGCGGCGTGGCTCGCGCGCCTGCCGCGGCCACGCGTCACAACCGCGCTGCTGCGAGGCCTCGTTGCCTGTGGCGTCGTCGCCGTCGTGGCCGTCGTCGTCTTCGTCGTGGTGAAGGGCGGCGGGTCGGGCGCCGTCGGCAACGGCGGCGGCCGGATCGCCTCGACGAGCTCGAACTTCCGCTTCGCCTGGTGGAGGCAGGCGCTCGACGGCTGGCAGCACCACAACCTCCTCGGGACGGGCGCAGGCACGTTCAACCTCAGCAACCTGCGCTACCGCTCGAGCTATGTCGACTTCACGATCGAGCCGCACAACCTGCCGCTGCAGTTCCTCACCGAGACGGGGATCGTCGGCCTCGCGGCGTTCCTGCTCGCCGCAGCCGCCCTCCTGCGCGGAAGCCTGCGGCGCCACGGCCACGAGCTGGCGCTCGCGCTCGTCCTGCCCGCCTACCTGGTGCACTCGCTCGTGGACGTCGACTGGGACTTCGTCGCCGTCTCCGCACCCGCGTTCCTCGTCGCGGGCGCGCTCGTCGGGCGGCCGGGGCTGCGTCGCGTCTCGCCGTTCGCTGCCCTCGCCGCAGCAGGCGCCGCTCTGCTCGCCTTCGGAGCGCTCTTCCTGCCGTGGCTCGGCGAGCGGTGGTCGGCGCAGGCGACGGTCGCGCTGTCACCGCAGCACGCCATGACGCTCGCGAAGCGGGCACGCTCGGTTGACCCGCTCCTCGTCGAGCCGCTGCTGACACTCGGGTTCGCCTCCGATCTGCAGAATCGCCTGCTCGACGCGCGGGCCTACTACGCCGAAGCCGTGCGCGCGCAGCCGAAGAACCCCGAGCCGCTGCGGCTCGCCGGGCTGTTCGAGCTGAACCACGGATGCCCGCGGCACGCCTACGCGTACCTGGAGCCCTTCACGGAGCTCGACCCGCAGGAGCGGCAGGACAAGGGCGGCGACGCCTACCGGCGCGCGCGCGACCTCGTCAACACCGGCAAGCCGATCTGTTAGGCGGCACCGAGCACGACGGCGAGCTTGCCGCCGTGCAGCGCCGACGGCTTCAAGCCGTCGAGCGGGCCGACCACCTGCACGTGCAGGTCGCGAGCGAGGCGAAGGCCCTCCGCCTCGTAGCCGCGCGCGTACATCACGACCGTCGACGCGTAGTCCTGCCGTGCCGCGTTGCCCTTGCCGCGGATGCGGTAACCGAGCCCNNCCCGGTCGCCGAGCGCAGGAGCTTCGGCTCGGCGACGACCTGCTGCTTGACGTGCGCCACCGGCGTGACGTGTTTCGCCGCCGGGGCGAGCGCCGCCGCCTCCGCGTGCCGGCGGACGGCATGCGCGAGCGGCTTGGCGAGCAGGAAGAACGCCACCGCGATCAGCACGACCAGCTCGAGCGCGGCGACGAGGCTCGCCACGAGCGTTGCGGTCCGCCAGGGGCGGATCAGGGCGTCAGCTGTGAGCGGCGCATCCATCGCGTTGCTCGATTCGCTGCTACGCGGCCTGCTCCTTCATCCACGCCCAGGTGCGGCCGAGCCCGTCGTCGAGGGAAACGCGCGGCCGCCAGCCGAGCTCGCGCTCGATCAGGTGTGCGTCCAGCACGGAGCGCTGTACGTCGCCGAGCCGCGCGGGCTCGTGCCGCGGCTCTCGGTTGACGCCCGCGACGCGCACGCACGCTGCATGCAGGCCGGCGACGGTCGTGTCTCGTCCGGTGCCGACGTTGTACGGCCCGCCCGCGCGGCCCGCGGCCGCGAGCAGCGAGTCGACGATGTCGTCGACGTAGACGAAGTCGCGCGCCTGCGTGCCGTCGCCGAAGATCACCGTCTCGCCGCCGCTCGCGAGGCGCTCGAGGAAGATCGCGACGACGCCGCCCTCGAGCCCGGAGTCTTGACGCGGCCCGTAGACGTTCGCGAAGCGCAGCGACACGTGCTGCGTGCGGTGGATGCGGTTCCAGCCCGCCAGGTACTCCTCGCCGCATTTCTTCGCGATCCCGTACGGGGAGAGCGGCAGGAACGGCGTCTGCTCCGTGGCGGGCTCGGTGCACTCGCCGTAGCCCGCGCCGCCCGACGAGGTGAAGATCACCTGCGCCCCCGGCGCGGCGCCGAGCACGTTGACCGTGCCCACGACGTTGACCGCAGCGTCGTACTCCGGGCGCTGCATCGAGGTCTGCACGTCGGCCTGCGCTGCCAGGTGGAAGATCACGTCCGCCTCGACGGAGAACGGCTCGCGGATGTCGTGCTCGAGCAGCGTGGCGGCCGGATTGAGGTTCTCGCGCTTGCCGGAGGCGAAGTTGTCGACCACGGTGACCGAATCGCCGCGCGCGAGCAGCGCGTCGACGAGGTTCGATCCGATGAAGCCTGCGCCCCCTGTCACGACTGTTCTCATGGAGGCCGTAGATTAGGCGCAGGATGTTTGTCACGTTCGAAGGTGTCGACTGGTCCGGCAAGAGCACACAGGCTGAGCTCCTGGTTGCCTGGCTGCGCGAGCAGGGCCGGACGGTGCTCTCGACGCGTGAGCCGGGCGGCACGCCGGTCGGCGAAGCCGTGCGCCAGGTTGTCCTCCACGGGCACGACATGACCCCGTGGGCGGAGGCCGCGCTCTACGCGGCGGCGCGCGCCGACCACGTCGAGCGTGCGATCCGCCCCGCGCTCGAGCGGGGCGAGGACGTCGTCTGCGACCGCTACATCGACTCGTCCGTCGCCTACCAGGGCGTCGCGCGCGGGCTCGGCGAGGACAAGGTGCTCGAGCTGAACCTCACCGTCACGCGCGGCCTGCTGCCCGACCGCACGTTCCTCGTGCTGCTCGACCCCGAGGAGGCGCGGGGCCGCGGCGGCGGCGACCCCGACCGCATCGAGCGCGAGGGCGAGGACTTCATGCGGCGGGTCGACGCGGCGTACCGGTCGCTCGCGGCCGTGTCCCCCACACGGATCGTCGCGCTCGAGGGCGCGCGGCCGGCCGACGAGATCGCAGAGGAGGTTCGTGAGCACATTCGCCGGATTCTCTGAGCACGCCGAGGCAGGCCGGCTGCTCGACGCCGCCCTGCGCGAGGGCCCCGCGCACGCGTACCTCTTCCACGGCCCGCCGGGTGTCGGCAAGCACCAGGTCGCGCGCGCGTTCGGCCAGGCGCTGCTCGGGACGACCCGCGAGTTTCATCCCGATCTGTACGAGCTCGACGCGCTCGGCGAGATGATCCGCATCGACGCGATTCGCGAGCTGCGCCGCGACCTGCACATGCGGCCGTTCGAGGCCGACCGGCGCGTCTACCTCATCCACCGTGCGCACCTGCTGAACGAGGACGCCGCGGACGCGCTGCTCAAGGACCTCGAGGAGCCGCCGCCCTACGCGGTGATCGTCCTCGTCGCCGACGACCTCGGGCCCTTGCCGGACACGATCCTGTCGCGCTGCCAGCTCGTGCCGTTCCACCGGCTCTCGGAGAAGGCGATCCGCGAGCTCGTCGACGCGCGCGCGCCGCAGCTCGACGAAGAGAGCCGCGCGTCGCTCGCGCGTGTCGCAGCCGGTCGCCTCGATCGCTTGGAGCGGCTGCTCGATCCGGCGACGGCCGCACGGCGCGACGCGTTGATCGAGCAGGCGCGTTTCGTCTATCGCTCCGAGGCGTTCGACGCCGAGCAGGCGGCCGCCGCGCTGCTCGCGAACGCGCAGGCGCGGGCGGGGGAGGCGCGCGAGCGAGAGGAAGCGCTCATCGCCGACCTCGAGCTCAGCGCGCGCGACGCGGAGCAGCGCGTCAAGCGGGCCGCCCGCGGCGCCGAGCGCGAGGAGCTGCTGGCACAGCTCGAGGAGCTTGGTGCCTGGTACCGCGACCTCGTGGCGGTGGCGGTGGGGGCCGAGCAGGCGGCGATCCATCTCGACAAGCTGCCGGCGCTCCGGGAGGACGCGACGCNNCGCCTCGAGGAGCTGAACCTGGCCCCGCAGCTCGCGCTCGAGGCGCTGTTCGTGCAGATCGGGCGCGAGTTGGCGGTTTAGCGGTTACAAACCAAAAAGTAAAGTTTGGCGGGACCTACTTCACTTATCCTCCATTCGTGCCGACTATGAGGTTCAAGCTCCGTGGGCGGACGGGGCTGCCAACCCAGGGGGAAACATTCGTTGGTCGCTGTTCCGTCCATAGGCCGTGCAGATCAGGTGACCCCGCGGCGCGGGGCGCCCGAGGCTGACGCCACGCGCGACCTGTACGAGCGCTACGCCCGGCAGATCTACTCGTACTGCCTGCACCAGCTCGGCAACCGGGAAGAGGCCGAGGACGCGGTGCAGTCGACGTTCCTGAACGCGTTCCGCGGGCTGAAGCGCGGCGTCGACCCCGAGTTCGAGTCGGCGTGGCTCTACAAGATCGCCCAGAACGTCTGCCTGACCCGGCAGCGCTCGTCGTCGCGGCGCCGCAGGGTCGAGTCGCCGGGCGACCTCGATGCGATGCAGGACTTCGTCCCCGCCCACCAGGTCGACCCGGACGAGCTGATCCGCCTGCCCGAGGCGCTCGACGCGATGCCGGAGCAGCAGCGCCGCGCCCTGCTCCTGCGCGAATGGCANNCGCGCGCGCCGCACGCTGGCCGCCGGCCTCACCGAGGACGTGCCGGCGAAGGGCATCGCGAAGCGCATGCGCGCAGGTGGTGACGCCGGCTCGCTGCTCGCGCTCGTGAAGTCGCTGATCATGACCGGCGGCGCAAAGATCGCCGCGACCGTCGCGACCGTCGCCGCGACGTCGGTCGTCGCCGCAACGCCTGTGGCTCGCCACGCCGTCGAGAACGTCGTCGCGCCTCCGCACCCCCACCACGGCGCAAAGCCGCATGCCGTCCTCAAGCGGCCCTCCGCGGCGCACGCCTCGGTGTACGCGCCCGCCACCTTGCTCGTGCCCTCCACGATCGCGCCCCCGAGGCGCGGCGCGGCGCGGAAGACCCACCGGCCGACGTTCGCCGCGCGGCACAAGACGGCCCTCG